>NZ_CAJXMA010000095.1:0-10864 GCF_913056445.1 uncultured Halovibrio sp. | reverse complement strand
CGTACGATCCGGGCTGTGTCCGCGCCAGTCTGCTTCTGGCGGACCTGGCGCGTGAACGGGGCAACTGGCGCGAGGCCCAGCAGCTGCTTCTGAAGGTATTCGACCAGAACCCGGCCTTTGGTCCGGAGGCGGTACGACGCCTGCTCGGCCTGGCCCGGGAGTTCGGGGTTGAGCGAAAGCTTCGCCGGCGCCTGCACCGGATCTATCGGCATCATCCCTCGACCACGCTGCTGCTCTGCCTGGTAGAGGAAGAGGAGCGCTTCAACTCCAGGGACCAGGCACTGTACCTGCTCCATGGTGAACTGCAGCAGCGCCCGAGCCTTCGGGCCCTGATGCATCTGCTGGAAATGGAGGAGGGGCGGGAGCCGCGCCAGGGCACCACGCCCCATCTGGTACGTCAGGTCGGGCAGCGGTTGCTGGAGAAGCGGCCCGCCTATCAGTGCACCCGCTGTGGCTTTGGCGGCCAGCAGCTGCACTGGCTGTGTCCGAGCTGCAAGAACTGGGAGACCGTCGAGCCCTATCAGGGTGTCGAGGGCGAGTAGTTACGGGAGTCATTGATGGCATCGATTATTGTGGCGCTGGATTTTGCGGACCGGCTGGAGGCACTCCAGCTGGTGGATCAGCTGGACCCGGCCCGTTGCCGGCTGAAAGTGGGCAAGGAGATGTTCACCCGCTTTGGTCCAGGGTTCGTGCAGGCCCTGCAGGGGCGGGGGTTTGAGGTCTTTCTGGATCTGAAATTCCATGATATTCCGAATACCGCGGCCGCTGCTGTGGCCTCGGCGGCGGAGCTGGGAGTGTGGATGGTGAACGTCCATGCGTCCGGCGGACGCCGGATGATGGAGGCCTGTGTCCGCGAGCTGGCGAACTTTGGTGAGGATCGGCCGTTCCTCATCGGGGTGACGGTCCTCACGAGCCTGACCGATTCCGAGCTGAAGGAGATAGGTTGGGAAGAGGGTGCCGGTGCGACGGTGAATCGTCTTTCCAGCCTGGCCCGTGAGTCCGGTCTGGACGGGGTGGTATGTTCGGCGGCCGAGGCGCCGTCGTTGCGTGACGCCATGGGGGCTGACTTCCGGTTGGTGACGCCGGGGATCCGGCCGGCCTTTGCGGCCCAGGGCGATCAGCAGCGGGTCATGACGCCGGCAAAGGCGGTTGCCGCCGGCAGTGATGACCTGGTGATCGGTCGGCCGATCACGCGGGCGGAGGATCCGATGGCGGCACTTGTGGCGATCGAGCAGGAGTTGTCTGAAAGCCGGGGCGTCTAGCCGCCGGCTTTCTTCGCTTTCCAGCCTTTCTTTTCGAGCTCGGCAAGCAGGGTGTCGCGGTGGTCGCCCTGGATTTCAATGACGCCGTCCTTGATGGTGCCGCCGGTGCCGCATTTGGCCTTGAGGGTTTTGGCGAGGGCCTTGAGGTCTTTTTCGGGGAGGTCGAGGCCTGTGATGAGGGTGACGCCTTTGCCTTTGCGGCCCTTGGTTTCGCGCTGGATGCGGATGGTGCCGTCGCTGCTGGTTGAGCGGGTTTCGTTGCTGCACTGGCACTGGTCGAGGGGGTGGCGGCATTCGGGGCAGGTTTTGCCGCCTGCTTCGGTGGAGTAGACGAGGCCGCCTTCTTTGTTCTTGCTCATTGCGTGTGATCCTCCAGCCTGTTGTGTTGCTGCATGGGGCAGGATGAGGCAGCACTAATCGGGAAACGCTGTAAATACATCCCTGTACGCTGCTCTTCCGCCATCCATGGCTCCAGAGCTTCCCGCTTAGTGCTGCCTCATCCTGCCCTGATAGTTTTTGGGTAGTTCCGGCCGTTAGAAGTGCTTGGACAGGATCTCAACAGCCTTTCGGAACAGCTCTTCGTCAAATGACTCTTCTGGAGTGAACCCCTCACTCCGCCATTCCAGCGATCCTGAGATAAACGCTCCACCACTGGCTTCAATACCACAATCCAGCATCAGGTTATCGCACAGGCCGAATCCTTCAACCAGGGTGCCGTTGGTGTCGGTTTCGGAGCCGCCTGAGACGCGCTGGTTATAGGGGGTGGCGCAGGTGGTGTAGGCGGCGACGGGCTTGCCCTGGGCGGTCATGAAGCCGAGTTCGAAGATGGTGCCGGCGTCGGCGCTGGTGCCGCGGAAGGGCGTGAGGTTGGCGATGAGGCCGTCGGCCTGGTTCATGAGGGTGCGGTTGGCCTCGTAGATGGCGCGGGCCGGGTTGTCGGTGTTTTCGAGGTCCAGGTTGTTGTCGCAGGGGGAGAGGGCTTCGAGGCCGTGTTCGGCGAGGATGGCCTTCTTGGTGGCTTCGATGCGGTTGCGGATGGTCTCGGGGAAGAAGACGTCCGGTCCGGCGAGGTAGATGCTTGCCATTGGGGCCCCTGAAACAGAAAAAGCCGCTCCGTGGAGCGGCTTTTTGTGATGTCTGGCTCCCCGAGCTGGGCTCGAACCAGCGACAACCTGATTAACAGTCAGGTGCTCTACCAACTGAGCTATCGGGGATAAGCGCTGCGTATATTAGGGGCGCTTGGCCCCTTCGTCAAGTCTTGAGAGCCTTCCCGAGTCGCTCGATGGCGTTTTTCAGGTTATCCATGCTGGTGGCGAAGCTCAGGCGCATATGGCCCGGGGTGCCGAAAGCGGAGCCGGGAACCAGGGCGACGCCGGCGGTGTTGAGCAGGTGTTCGGCCATTTCCACGTCGTTGTTCACGCCCTCGGTCGCCTCGATGGCGCCCTGGAAGCCGGGGAAGGCGTAGAAGGTGCCATCGCTTTCGATGCATTCCACACCGGGCAGTTCGTTCAGGGCCTTCACGACATAGTCATGACGCTCGTGGAAGGCCTTCAGCATCTCGGTGACACACTCCTGGGGGCCGTTCAGGGCGGCGGTGGCGCCGGCCTGGGAGATGGAGGCCGGGTTGGAAGTGCTCTGGGACTGGATTTTCTTCATGGCGCCGATCACATCCGCCGGGCCAGCGGCGTAGCCGATGCGCCAGCCGGTCATCGAGTAGGCCTTGGAGACGCCATTGAGTACGAAGGTGCGATTCTTGAGCGAAGGCGTGGCGTTGACGATGTTGATGAACTCGCCGTTCCAGAGGATGTGTTCGTACATGTCGTCGGTGGCGATCATGACGTCCGGATATTCCTCCAGGACTTCGCCGATGGCCGCCAGCTCCTCGCGGCTGTAGGCCTTGCCGCTGGGGTTGGAGGGGCTGTTGATCACGACCAGCTTCGTGCGTTCGGTCAGCGCCCCCCGGATCTGGTCTGCAGTGACCTTGAACCCGGTGTCGGCGCTGCTCTCAAGGATGACGGGCGTGCCCTCGGCGATCTTGACCATATCCGGGTAGGAGACCCAGTACGGCGCGGGGATGATGACCTCGTCACCCGGGTTCAGCAGGGCCAGGGCCAGGTTGAAGAAGCTCTGCTTGCCGCCGCAGGAGACCAGAATCTGGTTGCGTTCGTAGGTCAGGTTGTTGTCCCGGCGGAACTTCTCGATGATGGCGTCCTTGAGCTCGGGCGTGCCGTCCACCGGGGTGTACTTGGTCTTGCCGGCATTGAGGGCGTCCACCGCCGCCTGCTTGATGTGCTCGGGGGTATCAAAGTCGGGCTCGCCGGCACCCAGGCCGATGATGTCCTGGCCGGCAGCGCGCAGCTCGGCTGCCTTGCTGGTGATGGCGAGGGTGGGTGAGGGCTTGATCTGCTGGACGCGGTTGGACAGTTGCGCGCTCAAACTCGGGCTCCTGTTGAAAAGTCGGTGTGCCGGAACAACGTTGTGAACATGATAGCATGAGCTTTCCTGCCATGTGCGATCCCCCGGATCCGAAAGAGACGTAACCCTATGTCGAAAGACGACCTGACGTTCCGAGTGGCTTCGGATTTCGAGCCTGCGGGCGACCAGCCCCAGGCGATTGAGAAGCTGGTTGAGGGCATTCATGACGGCCTGATGCACCAGACACTGCTTGGTGTTACCGGCTCGGGCAAAACCTTCACCATGGCCAAGGTGATTGAGCAGGTGCAGCGCCCGACCATCATCATGGCCCATAACAAGACGCTGGCTGCCCAGCTCTACGGTGAATTCCGGGACTTCTTTCCGGACAACGCCGTCGAGTACTTCGTCTCCTATTACGACTACTACCAGCCGGAGGCCTATGTGCCGGCCTCGGATACCTTCATCGAGAAGGATGCCTCCGTGAACGAGCACATCGAGCAGATGCGGCTTTCCGCGACCAAGGCCCTGCTGGAGCGCCCGGACGCCATTATCGTCTCCACCGTGTCCTCCATCTACGGCCTGGGGGATCCGGAGTCCTACCTGCGCATGATCCTGCACGTGACCCGGGGCGAGCAGGTGGACCAGCGCGACATCGTGCGGCGGCTGGCGGAGCTGCAGTACACCCGTAACGATACCGAGCTGCAGCGGGGTAATTACCGGGTGCGCGGCGAGGTGATCGATGTTTTCCCGGCGGAGTCCGAGGACCAGGCGGTACGTATTGAGCTGTTTGATGACGAGGTGGAGAACATCGCCTGGTTCGATCCGCTGACCGGGGAGATCATCCAGCGTGTGCCGCGTGTCACCATCTACCCCAAGACGCACTATGTGACGCCGCGCGAGAAAATCCTGAATGCGGTGGATTCCATCAAGGAGGAGCTGGATGAGCGCTTGAAGCAGCTGCGTGCCAACAACAAGCTGCTGGAGGCCCAGCGGCTGGAGGAGCGGACCCGCTACGACATGGAGATGATGCTCGAGCTGGGGTACTGCAACGGCATCGAGAACTACTCCCGCTACCTGTCGGGGCGCGAACCGGGGGCGGCACCGCCAACGCTCTTCGACTATCTGCCCGACAACGCGCTTATGATGATCGACGAGTCCCACGTGACCATTCCCCAGATCGGGGGCATGTACAAGGGCGACCGCTCGCGCAAGGAGACGCTGGTGGAGTATGGCTTCCGCCTGCCATCGGCCCTGGACAACCGACCCATGCGGTTTGATGAGTGGGAGCGCATAGCGCCCCAGATGATCTTTGTTTCAGCGACGCCGGCCAAGTACGAGGCGGAGCATGCGGGCCAGGTGGCCGAACAGGTGGTACGGCCTACGGGGCTGGTGGATCCGGAGATCGAGGTGCGCCCGGCCACGACCCAGGTTGATGATCTGCTTTCGGAAGTTCGCCGCTGTGCTGAGGCAGGGGAACGGGTGCTGGTGACCACCATGACCAAGCGCATGGCGGAGGATCTGACGGACTTCCTGGAGGAGCACAATGTGCGGGTGCGTTATCTGCACTCGGATGTGGATACCGTGGAGCGTGTGGAGATTGTGCGCGATCTGCGCCGGGGTGAGTTCGATGTGCTGGTGGGTATCAACCTGCTGCGCGAGGGGCTGGATATGCCCGAGGTCTCGCTTGTGGCGATCCTGGATGCGGACAAGGAGGGCTTTCTGCGTTCGGATCGATCCCTGATCCAGACCATGGGGCGTGCTGCCCGGAATGTGAATGGCAAGGCGATCCTGTACGCGGACCGTGAGACGGGGTCGATGCGCCGCGCTATTGATGAGACGGAGCGCCGGCGCGAGAAGCAGATGGCTCATAACGAGGAGCACGGGATCACGCCCAAGGGGCTGGATAAGAAGGTGGCGGACATCATGGAGGGTGTGCATGTGCAGCGTAAGCGCGGCGACGGGAGCCGTGAGGTGGCCGAGTCGTCGGCGGATTATTCGGTGGATGTGCACGGCAAGGATGCGGATCAGATGATGAAGGAGATCGACCGGCTTGAGGATGAGATGTACAAGGCGGCGTCGAATCTGGAGTTTGAGAAGGCGGCTCGGTTGAGGGATGAGGCGAATAAGTTGAAGGAGGCGGCTTTAAGGTATGGCTGAGGTGTTGTCTCAAGCCTGTTGATAGGCTGCCTGGCGTTCAGGGGAGCAGGGGATGCTCTCCGGGAAACGCTGTAAATACATCCCTGTACGCTGCTCTTCCGCCATCCATGGCTCCAGAGCTTCCCTCCGAGCATCCCCTGCTCCCCTGAACACCGAGTTTGTTTTCATTGCGTATCGCGGGAAGCCGCTCCTGCAGAGGGGAGAGTGCAGGGTCAGTTCTGGTTCGGCCCGGTGCGGAACTCGTCGGCGTACCAGATGCGGATGTCGCCGATCCAGGGGAGGTCCTTGGTGCGGGACTTGAGCTGGCAGGTGAGGCACTGCTGGTTGCGGGAGGCTTCGTTCACCGCGGTGCGGCTTTCCAGGTAGAGCTCCACGGAGACTTCGTCCGAGAGGTAGTGGAGGCGCGGGGGACAGGTGTTGTGGAAGTTGATGAGGTCGCCCCAGCGTTCCTCCAGCTGGTTGGCCACGGCGCTGCGTGAGGGCAGGATGGCGGCGTGGACGTTCTGCTGGACGGCTTCGTCCTCGGCGTCGATGTGGAAGGTGACCTCGCGCACGTCCGGGACGGCTTCCAGGAGGCGGTGTTCAGCGCGCACGCCGATTTCGTGGCCCTCGGAGACGCTGACTTCGGGGTCCACCTGGAGGTGGATGTCGAGGAGGAAGTCGGAGCCCATGCGGCGGCTCTTGATGGCGTTCACCGAGCGGACGCCTTCGGTGGCTTCGGCAACCTCGCGCAGGTGGCGCTGTTTGTCCACCGGCATGGCGGTGTCCACCAGTTCCTTGACGTTGTCCCAGGCGAGGTGCCAGCCGACACGGGCAACGATAACGGCGATGCCACAGGCGGCGACGGCGTCGAGCCAGGGATAGCCCAGCATGGCGCCGGAGGCGCCGAGCATTACCACGATGGAGGAGAAGGCGTCCGTGCGGCTGTGCCAGGCGTTGGCCACCAGCAGGTCGGAGCGTATGGCTTTCCCCACCCTGAGGGTGTAGTGGTAGATCCATTCCTTGCCGAGGACGGCAGCAGCGGCCACCACCAGCACGGGCCAGCCGGGCACGCCGAGGTCGACGTGCATGACCCGCTGCACAGCTTCCCAGGCAAGGACGCCGGCGAGTGCGATCAGGGCGCTGCCGAGTATGACCGCGCCCAGGGTCTCGAAGCGTTCGTGACCGTAGGGGTGGTCTTCGTCCGGCTCCTCACGGGAGATACGGAACAGCACCAGTACCATGATGTCCGAGGCGACATCGGAGAAGGAATGGACGCCGTCCGCGATCAGGGCATACGAGTTGTAGAAAAAGCCGATGATGACCTTCACAACGCCCAGCAGGGCATCCAGAACGAGCCCGACGAGGGTTACCCGGCGCGCGGACTGGAGTTCGCTTTCCGGCGCATGATCAAGGGCTGTGTCTTCGGATGCATTCATAAACCGCACTGCTTCTCTCGGGCGCGCTCAGGATAACCCGGATACGGCGACCGGGGACAGGGCGCAGTGTAAATGGTCTGGCCAACCTTTTCATCCTTCAATGGTAAGGATTGGGGTTGATTTTATGCACAGAAGTGGTTCCGGGGCCTGTTGTTCGCAAAATGCCGTCAAAAGCCGGACTTAGCGCACGGACTTTTATAAGTATCTGAAAAACAATAGAAAATTATTGGTCAAAAAATAAACAATCTGTAGATTTCCGCCATTGGCAGGCGGTTTGGCGGTTTGCCACAAAAAAATTCACAGAGTTTTCCACAGATTCCGTGGAAAAGGTCACGGCGCTGTCATCGTTCTGACACGGAAAGCCTTTCGCGGCCACCGCCTCCATTCCTGTATACTGCTGGCTTTACAGCAGAAAACCACCCCGGTGATTCCCCATGTACCAGGCCCTGCGCCCCCTTTTTTTCCGGCTTCCTCCCGAAACGGCCCACTGGCTCGCCCTGGAATCGGCCCGGGTGGTTGCGGGAAGCGGGCTGCTTGGGCGTTTGTGGCCCGCACCCCCTGCTGCGCCCGTCGAGGTGATGGGGCTGACCCTGCCGAATCCGGTAGGGCTGGCCGCAGGCCTGGACAAGGAGGGACGCTACATTGATGCTTTGGGGGAGCTGGGATTCGGGTTTCTGGAAATTGGCACGGTCACCCCGCGTCCGCAGCCCGGAAACCCGAAGCCCAGGCTGTTCCGCCTCCCGGCTCATGAGGCCATCATCAACCGCATGGGGTTCAACAATCATGGCCTGGAGGCCATGGCCGCCAATATCCGGGCCAGCCGCTACAGCGGCATACTGGGGATCAATGTGGGCCGTAACAAGGATACCCCGGCGGATCAGGCACTGGATGACTATCTGGCCGGGATTGAGCGCATGTGGTCGCTGGCGGATTATCTCACCATCAACGTGTCCTCTCCCAACACGCCCGGTCTCCGGGACCTGCAGCATGGGGACGCACTGCGGTCGCTGCTGGCCGGGATCCGGGAGAAGCAGCTGGCGCTGACCGAGTCCATGGGCCATTACGTGCCCATCGCGGTCAAGGTGGCGCCGGACATGGATGAAGCCGCCGTCCGCTTTATGGCGGAAACGCTGCGTGAGGTGGGGATGGATGGCGTCATCGCCACCAATACCACGGTGGATCATTCAGCGGTGCTGCGGGATCCACTGGGCGAGGAAACCGGAGGCCTGAGTGGTCGCCCGCTGGCTGAGCCTTCCACAGCGGTGATCCGCCAGCTCCGTGCTGAGCTGGGGGTGGATTTCCCCATCATCGGGGTGGGCGGCATTACCAGCAGTGCCGCGGCGCTTGCCAAGATCCGGGCGGGGGCTTCGGCGGTCCAGCTCTATTCCGGGCTGATCTATCGGGGTCCGCATCTGGTGGCGGACTGCGCTCGCGCCATTGCGGGTGGTTCCGGGGCCTGAACGAAAACGGGCCCGCGCCGGCGGGCCCGTGGGGGACAAGTGGTCCCCCTTTCGCGTATGCAGAGATGGCGCCTCTGTATGTGTCAGGGGGCGAGTGGCCCCCTCAGGTCTGTAGCCCCTTTACGGTGGCATGCAGTGCTTTCAGGTTTTTCCGGGTTGGCCGCCTCGCGGCGGTCAGTTCACGCTGTCAGATTCGGCATCTTGTGTATTGAGGAGACACCCTGTGTCAGTCCACTCCAGTGGTCTTCCCGACCTTCTCGCCACCCGTTCATCCACTCCTGACGGGGTTCCGGTTTATCCAGTGTACAGTTTTCCTTGGACTTGCCGGACAAACCTGCCATATAACCGCGTTTGTAGGCGCGGGCTGACATGTCTCGCTTCTGTCTTTTCATGCTCTCTACCTCATGTGGTCACATCGGTCATGAGCGTGCGCACGAATCCGCCACCCTTCATTGAGCGCCCGTCGCGGTCTGTCGGCAGCGTGAAACCGACGGTGATCCGCTCAGGGGCGTTGGCGGATGGATCGATCCTGTCAGGGCCCTTGCCGCCCGATCTTCTCAGGCGGTGTCATTGACGCGTCATAGTCAGTAAAGCGCAAAATCTGAGCAGTGTATACCCAGATAAAACCAATCATGCCCGGGGTTCTGATTGGCGACGCCAATAACCCTTCTGTGACGGGCACAAACGCCAAGGATCCGTGGAATTGAAGACCGATGATTTTTTTGTAACCGCCTCATGGGGCCTTCTGGAGCTGCTGGCGGATGAGATGGCCGCCTTTGGTATTGAGGTGACCGGGCGTGCGTCCGCAGGGCTCTGGGTGCGAACGGACATGGCCGGTGCCCGTGGCATATGCCTGTGGTCACGGCTGGCAAGCCGGGTCACTCTGCATCTCCACCGGGCGCCGGCGGACAGTGCGGACACCGTCCGCAGGGCGGCGAGGGCCATTCCCTGGGAGGCGTGGCTGCGGCCGGAGATGACGTTCCGGGTCCGTTTCCAGGGCACCCATGGGGACATCCTGAGCCCGCGTTTCGGCGCCCAGTGCGTCAAGGACGGGTTGATGGAGCGGGTCCGGAGCCAGCGGGGAGCGGAGCCGATCATGACGCCTGATCAACCGGATCTGCCGATACAGGCAAGGCTGCGCCACGGCCAGCTTGAGCTGGGGCTGGATATGGCCGGTGTCAGCCTGCATCAGCGTGGATACCGCAGCGAGGCCGGCGAGGCACCGCTGCGCGAAACGCTGGCCGCCGGGCTGCTGTACCGGGCCGGCTGGCCGGAGGTGGCCAAAGCGGGCGGGGATCTGGTGGACCCGTTCTGCGGCTCGGGGACCATCCTCGTGGAGGCTGCCATGATGGCGACGGATACCGCGCCGGGGCTGTTCCGTGGCTTTGCCTTTGAGGGCTGGCCGGGGGCGGTTACCGAGGGCTGGCCCACGCAGCGGGCGGAAGCGGACGAGCGCCGGAAACAGGGGCTGGCGGACAGTCGTTCCCGCTTCCGCGGTACGGACATGGATGGTCGTGTGGTGGCGGCCGCCTGGCGCAACATTGAGCGGGCCGGTTTCAGTGACCGGATCCACGTGGAGAAATGCGACGTGGCGGAGTGGCGTATGCCGGAAAAGGCCAGAACCGGCCTGGTCCTGACCAACCCGCCCTACGGTAATCGGCTGGAGTCCCGGGAGCGGGCGGCGGAGCTGTTCCGGATCCTGGGGGAACGGCTCCGCAGCGAGGCTGTGGGTTGGCGTTTCGGGCTGCTGCTGTCGGAATCGGAGCTCGGCCACCAGCTGGGCCTGCGCTCACGGCGCCAGTACCGGTTCTACAATGGCTCACTGGAAACCACGCTGCTGCTGTTCGACATCCGCGAGAACGAGTTCCGTCAGCCGGAGCAGTCGCTGGAGGAGTTGCGCACGGGCATCCCGGAGCCCGCGATCCACAACGAGGAGCGGGCTGCAATGCTGGCCAACCGCCTGCGCAAGAACCGGCGTCACCTGCGCCGGCGGATCAACCAGGCGCCTGACGAGTCCCACTGCCTCTATGATGCGGATATACCGGAATACGCGGTGCGCATCACCCAGACCGGGGAACAGTTGACGGTTACGGAGTACGCGCCGCCGGCCTCGGTACCGGAGAAGGCGGCCCGCCAGAGGCTTTCGGGGGGG
>NZ_CAJXMA010000094.1:0-10875 GCF_913056445.1 uncultured Halovibrio sp. | reverse complement strand
TCATATCTCGCTTAAACATTGTCAGCCTCTCGTGTGCTGGCAATTGACGCGCCCCGAGGAACGCCTTTGCTTGCCAGAAAATGGTCGATGATGAACTCTCGGGGTCTCTCTGAAGGCGAGGCTATTCTACCGAAAAGGGGCCGCAATAACATCCGCCGCCCAAAAACGCGCCAGAACGCCCGCCACTGGCGGTCTTTATTGCCTCGAAAGCTGCTATTGGTTAACGTACGTCCAGATTCAAGCTTCCATTTTCCGACTTCCCAGCAGGATACCCATTCCATGGCTCAGTACGTATTCAGCATGAATGGCCTAGGCAAGGTCGTTCCCCCGAAGAAAGAGATCCTCAAGGACATCAACCTGAGTTTCTTCCCCGGCGCCAAGATCGGCGTTCTCGGCCTCAACGGCGCGGGTAAGTCGACCCTGCTGCGGATAATGGCCGGTGTTGAAACGGATTATGTGGGCGAAGCGCGCCCTCTGCCGGGCCTGAACATCGGTTACCTGCCCCAGGAGCCACAGCTGGACGAGAACAAGACCGTCCGTGAGATCATTGAGGAGTCCGTCGAGGGCGTCCACAAGGCGCTGGCACGCCTGGATGAGATCTACGCCGCCTACGCCGAGCCGGACGCCGACTTCGATGCCCTCGCCAAGGAACAGGGCGAGCTGGAAGCCTTCATCCAGGCCTCCGAGGGCCATGATATCGAGCGACGCATGGAGGTGGCTGCGGATGCCCTGCGCCTGCCGCCATGGGACGCTGGGGTACACCATCTTTCAGGCGGTGAACGCCGCCGCGTGGCGCTGTGCCGACTGTTGCTTTCCAGTCCCGACATGCTGCTGCTGGACGAGCCCACCAACCATCTGGACGCCGAGAGTGTGGCGTGGCTGGAGCGTTTCCTGCACGACTTCCCAGGTACCGTGGTGGCCATCACCCACGACCGCTACTTCCTGGACAACGTCGCCGGCTGGATCCTCGAACTGGACCGTGGTCAGGGCATTCCCTTCCAGGGCAACTACACGGGCTGGCTTGAGCAGAAGGAGAAGCGCCTGGAGCAGGAGGCCAAGCAGGAAGCTTCCCAGCGCAAGGCCGTCCAGCAGGAGCTGGAATGGGTCAAGACCCAGGCCAAGGGCCAGCAGTCCAAGAACAAGGCCCGCCTGAAGCGCTTCGAGGAGCTCAACTCCCAGGAATTCCAGAAGCGCAACGAGACCAACGAACTCTATATTCCGCCGGGTCCACGCCTGGGTAACAAGGTGATCGAGGTTGAGGGCGTGACCAAGCGCTATGACGACGAAGTCCTGTTCGAGAACCTGACCTTCAGCGTGCCGCCGGCCAGCATCGTCGGCATCATCGGTGGCAACGGCGCCGGTAAGTCCACCCTCTTCCGCATGATCGCCGGTACCGAGCAACCGGATGAGGGCCAGATCGTGCTGGGCGAGACCGTGGAACTGGCCTACGTGGACCAGATGCGCGAACTCAACGAGGAGAACAGCGTCTGGGAAGAAATCAGCGGCGGCCAGGACATCATCCAGGTGGGCCAGTACCAGACCCAGTCCCGCGCCTACGTGGGCCGGTTCAACTTTAAGGGCGCTGAGCAGCAGAAGCGCATCAAGGAACTCTCCGGCGGTGAACGCAACCGGGTGCACCTGGCCAAGCTGCTGCAGGAAGGCGGCAACGTCCTGCTGCTGGACGAGCCCACCAACGATCTGGACGTGGAAACCCTGCGCGCCCTGGAAGAAGCCCTGCTGGTATTCCCGGGCTGCGCCATGATCATCTCCCACGACCGCTGGTTCCTGGACCGGGTCGCCACCCACATCCTGGCCTACGAGAGTGACGGCGAGGTGGTCTTCCACGAGGGCAATTTCTCGGATTACGACCGCGACCTGCGCGCCCGCAAGGGCGAGGACGCCTGGGTACCCAAGCGGGTCAAGCATAAGAAACTTGCCTGAGTGGTTTTCCCCATCAGGGCATCTTTCACTATAGTGAAGGAAACGCCCTGATGAGGTTTGCCCCATGGCCAGCCGGGAACGCCGCTTTTTCAGCCGCATCCTGTTCGATGCCGCCTGTGAGATCCATCTGGGAGACCGCATCTGGCCCAGCCAGGTACAGGACATCTCACTCCACGGTGCGCTACTGAAAGCCCCAGAGGACTTCAGCGGGCAGCCCGGCGAGAGCTACACCATCACCATCTGGCTTTCGGACAACACCACCCAGATCACCATGGGCGCCACGCTGCGGCACCGGGAAGATGACTGCCTGGGTTTCGAGTGCCGGTCCATGGACCTGGAAAGCGCCACCCACCTCCGGCGCCTGGTGGAACTGAACCTCGGCGACGAAGCGGAGCTGCACCGTGAACTGGCCCGCCTCAGCGACTCCTGAACTGATCCTCTTTGACTGGCACGGAACCGTTGTGGATACCCACGACGCGATGTTCTCAGCCATGGAAGAGATGCTCCCCCAACTGGAGGAGCTGGGACTGGTGAAGGAACTGCTCCCGGAAGACCAGTGCAAGACCGCGGATGACGCGCGGCTGGTGCGCTACATCCGCCTCTTCCGTCGACTCCACCCGCGCATCCTTTCGGAACGCCGGGTCTCCCGCACCGATATCTTCAATGCCATCTTCGGCGACAACACTGCCGCCAAGCAGATTGCCCACGAAGCCTACAACGCCTGTTACCGCAGCCACTACGGCGAAGTCAGGCCCTTCCAGGAGGGGATCTTCGAGTACCTCAGCGCCTGGCGTGCCGCCGGCATCCGCCTGGGTGTGGCCACCAACCGCAACCGGGAATTCCTGGAGCATGAACTCACCCTGGTTGATGGCGGGCGCTGGACGCCGCTGATCGACGTCATCGTCTGCGCCGGGGACGTCACCGCCTACAAACCCGACCCCGAGATCATCCTGAAAGCTGCGGAGGCTGCAGGCTGCCCGGCGGATGAACGGGTATGGTATGTCGGCGACAGCACCACGGACATGATCACTGCCGGCAACGCGGGCGTCACCCCGGTGTTCTTCAACGGTGGCCAGTGGGAGCCGGAGTACATCGAACGCCGTTTTGCCGGCGATCCCGACCACCATCCAGCCGCCATCGCCCATTCCTTCGAGGCGCTGACCGACCGCATCGCGGAAAATCTGGAGGGCGATGCCAGGGCCACACTCGATGCCAGGCGGCCGCCCCCCTATCCGGCGCCGCAGCCGCCGGAACCCCGTATCGAACCGGACTGGCACCCCTCGGTGGTCAACCTGACACCCCCTAGGGTTATCCTGTTCGACTGGCACGCCACCCTGGTGGATACCCTGGACGCCATGTACCACGCGGTGGACGACATGCTGCCGGAACTCCGGGAACGGGGCCTTCTGGACAACATCGCCACCACCTCCAACGCCCGCTCCCCGGAGGAGCAGCGCCTGGTGGACTACGCACGCGACCACTCCCGCCTGCACCCCCAGGTCCGCGCCGACCGCAAGATCTCAAGAACCGACATTTTCGAGGTGCTTTTCGGTGAGGACGACACCAGCAAGAGCCTTGCCCACCAGGTTTTCCGGCATCATTACCGCCGCCACTACGGCTCCGTGCTGCCACTGGAACCGGGGGTGCGGGACCTGCTCTCGACGCTGAACACACTTCCCCTGCGCATTGGCGTGATCACCAACCGCGACCGTGAATTCTTCGAGGAGGAACTGCGGCTGGTGGATGACGGCGGCTGGACAGAACTGTTCGCCCTCAACATCTGTGGCGACGACGTGCCCCACCGCAAACCTCACCCGGACCAGCTGCTGCTCGCGGCGCAACGCCTGGAGCAAGCCTCGGACACCGGCATCTGGTACGTGGGCGACAGCACCACGGATGTAAGCGCGGCCCAGCGCGCTGGCCAGACCGCCGTATTCTTCAACAGCGCCCAGTGGGACCTGCCGGCCCTAAACCGGCTGTTTCCGGGTGATACCAACCACCCCTACCGGCCGGATGTGGTCGTCAACGACTTTTCCGAATTCTGGGCCATGCTGCTGACCTGCCTCGACGACGCCACCCCCTGACCCGGAGCCCTCCGGAACACCTCATTGGCGATGGTTACAGCTGACTACAATTTGACCGATGACAGTTTTCCGGTACGGCTGTACACTGAAATAAAGTGAACACCTGTACGAGGAATACCGAATGCGCTGGTTTCACAGGATCGGCCTTTTTATTACGGCAATACCAGCAACCCTGGCCGGCTTTCTGCTCTGTGTGGCACGCCCATTCCATCGCGGCAACAACAGGGTCTGCGCACGCATGTACGCATGGTGCGGCCTGAGGGTCCTCAACGCCCGGGTACGCCTGGAAGGCTGGCAGCACCTTCCCACCAAAGAGCCGCGCGTTCTGATCGCCAACCACCAGTCGAACCTGGATCTCTACGTGGTCGGCAGCATGACCCCGGACAATGCTGTGGTTGTCGGCAAACAGAGCCTGGGGTGGATCCCCCTGTTCGGTCAGATCTTCTGGCTGGGCGGCAACGTGCTCATCCGGAGGCGCAACAGGGCCAGGGCGATGACCGCCATGACGGCCGCCAATCTCGCGATCGCGGCCAGAGGGCAGTCGGTATGGATCATGCCGGAGGGCACACGCAGCCGTGGGCAGGGCCTGCTGCCCTTCCGCAAGGGCGCTTTCCATACCGCCATCGCCACGGGGGTCCCCATCACCATGGTGTGCATCAGCGACTACCTGAAAACACTGGCATCGGGCAAAGGCCCACACACCATCACCGTAAGGGTGCTGCCGCCGGTGGAGACAGAGCACCTGAGCAGTGCCGATGTGCCCTGGCTCATGGAGCACTGCCGCTCGCTGATGATCCGCAACCTGACGGAACTCAATGGCGAGTCCCCCGTTCCGGAGGAAGGGCATCCCCGGCAGGCCGCCTGACGCCTAACCCGGTGGCGCGAAATCCACCGGGAACCGGACCGAACGCTCCGGCACCTCCATGGCGCCGAAATTGAACAGCGCAACACGCTGGGCAATCTTCCGCGCCACGCCCTCATCGCCCAGCGTTGAGCTGGCCACCTCCACATCCAGCACGTTCCCACCCGGAGCGATTCTCAGGGCCAGCACCACCTCACCCTCCAGCAGCGGATTCTGACGGCGGGCGCGGTTGTAGATGGAGAAGAGCGCGGACTTGTTGTGCTCAAAGGTCTCCCGGATGTTCGCCATGGGGCGCTCCTCCGGTTCGGCGGGCCGTGCGCCGGAGTTGTCTTCGGAGCCGGCAACATCCCGGGTTTCGCGGCGGGCTATCTCGCCTTCCTCGACAGAAACGTCGCCCGGTTCACCAGGGCCGCCCGAATCCGCCATGAGCTGCTCTTCGTCCGGCCCCTCCGGAAGCGCCCCGGCACCGCTATCCGCACTTTTCCCCGGCTCCCGGATGGCAGTCTCCCTCTCCGGCGCCAGCGAACGCAGCTCCGCCAGCTGATCCCGCATCCCCACCAGACCGGATTCACGCGCCACTTCCCGCGCTTCTTCAACCGTCTCCTCCGGCTGGGGCGCCTGCGGTGCCTCCGCCTCCGGTTCCGTTTCCGGCTCGCTGGCTTCAGGTTCCGGCTCGGGCTCCGGTTCAGGTTCCTCCGGTTCCTCGAGCATGCGCGCCATCTGCGGATCCGGTTCGTCCGACTGCTCCGGTGCCCGCTCCGGCAACTCCATTCCAGGCACCAGCACGGCCAGCGGCAGGAAAACCACCAGCAGCATCGCCAGTATCACCCCGAGCAGTCGGTCCTCGCCCCGGGTGCTGCGCCACGGCAACGACGGAGAACGGCTCAAGGCCTACCTCCTTCACTCTCCGGCGTGCTTTCAACGGCTAGATGAATCCGGGTGTACCCCGCATTCACCGCGCTGCGCATGACCGGCCGCAGGCGTGCGTAATCCAGGTTCCGGTCCGCCACGATCATCGCCCTGGCCTTATCACCGGATTCCACGCTCCCGGCCAGGTGCGCCTGGAGATCGGCAATGATCTCGCCACCCTTGCCCTCGGTTACGCCGTCCAGCCGGGCCACCTCGCTGCCACCGACGAGGATGCTTTCGCCGGCCACCACCACCCGCAGGATACTTTCCGGCACCTGCTCCGCCGCGGAACGCGGCAGCTGGATATCGCTGTCCTCCTGCAGGACCTGAACATCCGAGGAGTTCACCATCAGGAAAAACACCAGGATGGTGAAAATGTCCATCAGGGCGGTGAGGTTCAGCCCCCCCGGGCGGTTCATGCGCCGATAGTGGCGCTGGATACGGCGGGCGCGGCGGGATGCCTTCATGAGTCCGCCTCCCCACCCTCGGGCGCCGGCGCATCACCGAGGGCAATGTCCGGGAAGAGTTCCGCGGTGACCGCATCCGCCGCCACCACCTCCGGGTAGCCACGAACGGTATCCATGGTGGTCACCAGTGTCTGGTAATCCGTATCCGGCCCCGCCAGAAGCCGGATATCACGGATCTCCGGGAAGCGCTCCTTCACGCCCTTGAGAAGCTCCCGCAGCCCCGCAAAGTCCGGGCGGCCCTCTTCAACCGGCTCGAAATGCCGGAGCACGCCCCCATTACGGTCGCCCACCTCCAGGTGTCCGTCACGCACGATCACGTATAGCGCGAGTTCCTCCCCGTCGTCCACCATCTCATCCAGGCGCTCACCGGCTTCCGGGAAGCGCAGTTCCAGGATGCGGGTCTGGGTGAAGACCATACTCAACAGCAGCACGGGCACCAGCACGATCATCAGGTTCAGGAAAGGCGTGATGTTCAGGTCGGCTTCCGCCGTCTGCCGGCGATGTCGGCGTCGTCTCATGGGCCGGCCTCACCCTTCACTGCGCGCGGTACTGCCCGCCTGGGTTTCCGAGATCAGGTTCAGGAGCTTGACCCCGGCCATCTCCAGACTGTCGATCATTTCATTGGTACGGGTCTGGAGATAGGCATGGGCCAGCAGCAGCGGAATGGCGGACATCAGACCGAAAGCCGTGGTGTTCATGGCCACGGAGATGCTGTCCGAGAGCATGCTGGCCTTGTCCGCCGGATCGGCCTCCGCCACGGCGGTGAAGGCCGAGATCAGGCCCATGATGGTGCCCAGCAGCCCCAGCAGTGTGGCCACGTTGGCCAGGGTGGCCAGGTAGGGCGTGCGCTTCTCGAAGCGTGGCAGCACCTCCATCAGCCCCTCCTCCATGGCATATTCCACGTCCGAACGCGACTGGCTGTTACGGAAGCGGGCCAGCCCGGCGGCCACCATCTCGCCCACCTCGACGCCCGACTCCCGGGCCGCTTTCGAGGCCTTCTGGAACTCCCCCTTCTGCAACAGCGGCCAGAGCCCGGACTCAAAGAGCCTGCGGTTGCGCCGTCGTGCCACCTGCAGGTAGATCATGCGCTCCAGCACAATCGCCAGACCGATGAGCAGGATCAGGGCAATGGGAACCATGAACAGCCCCCCTTGCTGGAAGAAACGGACTGCGGATTCCATCAGTGGGATCTCCGTTGCGTTGGCTATCGGTGTCTGCATGGTCAGCGGGTCTCTCCGGTTGAGGCAGCCCCCGACAGCGCTTCCAGAAGCATGCCGGGGTCACTGCGGTATCTGAGATAACGACGGTAGCTCTGATCATCGAGGGGGCTGAGGAGCTCTCCCAGACGCCCCTGTTCCGCCCTGGGCGCCTCCATGGGGGCATCCCTGGGCAGTCGCCAGGGCATCAGGTGCATCACACCCGGGCGCTCGTCCACACCCTCGATGCGGATGCCTTCCGGGTCGTCCTGGGCTGTCACCGGCAGGGCCAACAACGCCAGGGCCATCAACAGGGTTCTGTGCCGCGTCTTCATTCCACCCTCCGTTCCAGGTCCCGGATCCACAGGGCGACCTCCTCATCCTCGGCGTCCGTCAGCGACTGGTAACGCCGGTAATGGGTCAGAGCCTGTTCCAGATCGAGCAGATAGAGTTCCGAGAGGACAGCGAGGTTGTAGTGCAGCTGCGGGCGATCAGGATTGGCCTCCAATGCCTGGCGCAGCAGCGCCGTGGCCTGATCAATCCGCCCCTGTTGCCGGTAGAGCAGCGCCAGGTCGTTGGCCGCCGCCGCATGCTGCGGGGACTGGTCCAGCAGTGCCTCCAGCGCCCGAACTGCCCGCCCCGGCCTGTCCAGGTGACGGGCCACCATGGCCCTCAGCATCAGAACGTCCGGGTGGAAGCGGTGATCGTCTTCCACCCGCTCAAGCTGTCGCCCCGCAGCAGCCGGGCTACCACCAGCGAGCGCGGCGCGCACCTGCTCCAGCCGATCCCGGTCCGACGGATCCAGCGCTGGCGTAACCAGCGCCACTCTGTCGGGCATGCGTCCGTCGGGCTCCGGCCCTGACTGCATACCGGCACAGCCGGCCAGGACCCCCAGGACGAGCACCATCCCCCATTCAGCGCGCCGCTTCATGGCGTGCCTCCGTCCATTGCAGGTCGCGTTCATAGCGGGCCGGGAAAAGATCCGCCAGGCTGTCGAGGCTGCGACTCACCCATCCCGTCCAGTGGCCCTCGGGGATCCGCTGCTGATTGCGCTGGTGGAGTTCAATGGCTTTTTCCTCAAAGGGATAGGCTTCCTCTTCCAGCAACATCTCGTACTGGTTGGCCTGGAGATCCGTCAGGCCTGAGGGGCGCTCGGAGTCAAGCACGTCCTGAGCCAGCTGGCGGTACAGCTCCGCCATGCGATAGGTGCTTTCGGTGGCGGTCGCCGCGATGCCGAAACGCTCCGCTCTGCGAAACCATTCCAGGCTCTCGGAGAGGACGTCACGCTTGCGTGCCAGCGACTCCTCCAGCGGCGCCCCGAGCTCGATCCGCCCAAACACGTCAGCAGCACGCCGGCCCAGCCAGAGTGCACTGCGACTGGCCAGCCGGGCGCTCCGGGCTGTTCCTTCGGCCCCATCCTCGGCTTCGACAATGGCCCTGTGGGTCCCGGCCAGTGCCTCCTCCCTTTCCAGCGTCTTCTGCATCATTGCAAGCTCATGCCGGCGCTCCTGCTGGAAGGCATGCCCGCCCAGATGGTCGGTCCCGTCCGCCAGGTAACGTTCGTAAAGCGCCACCGCATCCGGCAGGCGCCCCGCCTCACGGTAGTAGCGGGCGGCCCGCAGCTGACGGCTCCAGCGTTCCTCAGGGTCCAGATCATCCGGGTCTGTCGCGAGCATGGCATCCGCTGCCTTTCCCGGGCGGCCCGCCTGGCGGTGGGCATGCACAATACGTTCGCCCGCCCCCGGGGCCAGCTCATGTTCCGGGAAGCGCTGGCGGAATATCTGCAGAAGGCGGATGGCTTCATCCCATTGCGCCAGCTCCAGCACCAGGCCGGTTTCATCATAGCGGGCGCTGGCGGCCACATCGGTGCCAGGCGCCGCCCTGTAGGCCTTCTGGAACCAGGTTCGGGCCTGCTCTGACTGTTCCCCGGCGGCCAGCCGTTGCGCCTCCCGATAGAGAGCCAGGCCATGGCGCTCCCGGAAATCCGCCAGACGATCGTCCTCCTCCGGTGTCAGCTTCCGCACCTCGGCCCAGGCGCTGGCGGCATTCGCGTATTCCTCCGCGTCCATGCGCAGATGCCCCAGCAGGATCCAGCCTGCCCGGCGCTGATCGTCTGTGGCATCGGCGTCCACCAGGGTCCGCGCCACCCCGCGTGCTTCGGTATACCGCCCCGCCTCGTACAGCCGGTTCGCCAGTGTCTGCCGCACGCCGTTGATATCAGCGTACCAGGGGAAGTCCTGAACAAAGCGGCGGGCATCCGCGATCAGCCGATTCCTGGCATCCGCGTCCTCCTGCCTGTGCCACTGGTCCTGGCGCAGCTGAACAAGCGCATAGGCTGCCTCACCCGCGCCCGGAAAGGGCGGTTCGGACCAGGCCGCACGCTCATACAGGCCGGCAGCCTGCGCGATGCGGCCACCCCGCAGGGCGGCATCCCCTGCAAGCAGCACCATGTAGCCGGCACCGGTTCCCATGGCGTCGGCCTCCATCCGGAAGCGCCCGGCACGGTCGGCGTACTGGCGCAGCCGCTGGGATGCCTGGCGGTAATGGCTGCGGGATTCGCCGCCTTCCAGAGCCTGGCCACGGGTGTAATGCCACACGCCCAGTGCACGCAGATAGCCCATCACCTGCCGGCGCACCGGCCGGTCAAGCGCGGCCATCGCGTCCGGCTCGGCATGGGCTTCCACCGCCTCCGCCATGGCATCACGCATCCGTTCGGTGTTGCCCGCCAGCCGCCAGCTCTCAACCACTTCCGTGAGCATCGCCGGCGCCGCGGCATGGTCCGGGTAGCGGGCACGGAAGGCTTCGGCGGTGGCCACACTGCCCTGATGATCACCCCGCTCCCTCAGGAAGCGCAGGAGGTGATCATAGAGGGTAGCGACATAGGGGCGGTCGCCATGGGCATCGAGCACGCGCGCGAGTGTTTCCGGGCCACGATCATAGGTGGCGATGAGGCTGAGCACCCGCTGGGCATCCGCCACCTGCTCGGCGTCCTTGCCCGAGACACTGGCGAAGCCGGTGCCCTGATCGTGATAGCGGTCCATGAACACCAGGAAGAGCCCCGCCGCCTTCATGGCCTCGTCATTGAGAAAACGGCTCCAACCCAGCATGTAGAGGCTGTCATTGCGGAAATCGTCATCCGGCCCATGCTCACGGGCCGCCCGGAAAGCCTCCGCCGCGTCCGCGTATCGGCCCTGACTGAAACGGTGCTCGCCCGTGCGGAATGCCGCTTCCGCCATGAACTCCGAATCCCGGTGCCGCTCCAGAATCCGCTCCAGATACCCTCCCGAGCGCTCCGGCTGTCCGGCGATATCACTGGCCCGAGCCGCCTCGTAAAGCAGTTCCGCCTCCCGTTCGCCCTTCACGCCTGCAAGCAGGGTCTCAAAGTCGTCCAGTGCGGCCCTGTGCAGGCGTTCCGA
>NZ_CAJXMA010000093.1:0-11007 GCF_913056445.1 uncultured Halovibrio sp. | reverse complement strand
CCCCTGACTGGCCGCCGCCAACGACGGTCACGCACTGACCCGCCACATCGGGCTGTCTCAGTGTCAGCTCCATGTTGTGGAAGCAGTCATCGCCTCGCCATGGTCGGCAGGATTCCGGGATGGCCGGGATTTTTCCGGTCCCCAGGCACAGGTTACGGGCCCGGATCGGTTCCGCGTCTTCCTGGAAGTGAACATGGAAAAGATCCCCGTCGAAATCGACGTGCCGGATGTTGTGGCCGAAATGCAGGTTGTCGAGCCCTTCCGCCACCCAGGCCATGTAGTCCGCGAATTCAGCACGGCTCACCGCGGGCAGGTCGGCATTCATGAAGGTATAGAATCGACCGTTCTGGACGAGGTAGTTCAGGAAGCTGTTCGGGCTCCAGGGCGCCACCCCGGTGACCAGGTCCTTGAGGTAGGAAGTCTGCAGGCGGACGCCCGGCAGCATCATCCCCGGATGCCAGTTGAACTGGGGCTTGCGGTCGAAAAAGGCCGTGCGCAGCTGCGGGACTTCCCGCAGCAGGGCGGCGATACTCAGGTTGAACGGGCCGATGCCCAGTCCGGCGAGATCCAGTGGCTTGTTCATGGCGTCTCTCCTGTCAGCAGGGGATTGCTCAGCGGCACACCCAGGTCGGCATTGGGGCGTTCGGCATGGTCCTCGTACCCGAGCCGGAACCGCACCCGGTTGACGCAGACCCGCTCCAGGGTCGGGCGCAGCAGCGGGAACAGCTGGAAGCGCTCGTCCAGTTCCGGGTGGCGTTGCTGGTAGTCACGGAGGCGCTCGGCCAGCAGGCTGTAGAAGCGGGTCTCCGGGAATCCCATGTCATCCTCCAGCAGTGGTGAGATGAACCGCAGGGTGGTGACGAAATGGCCGGTGATGAGGTCATGTACCAGGTACTCCGGGGGCAGGCGCGTCAGCCCTTCCAGAAGATGCGCCGGCATGCCCGCCTTTTCCGGCATCGGCTGGTCCACGCAACGCAGGTCGCCGTGGAAATCCTTGAGGGCCAGGCGTTGGGGAATGGCGTCCTTCAGGATCAGGCCCAGATTCTGGCCGTGGGCGACGAGTCCGATGCCGTAGGCACACAGCAGGTGGTAGAGCGGTACCGTCACCCGGTCGAACAGGTGCGTCAGCCAGACTTCGGGGCTCAGTCCCGAGCGCCGGATCAGGGCCGCGATCAGGGAACGGTCCCGGCCATCGCACTGCATCAGGGTGGCCATCAGCATGGATTGTTCGCCCAGGCCGGTCCTGCCCGTGAGGTTCTCGCGCCAGACCGCTCCCAGCATTTCGTGGTAGCGGTAGGGCGCACCCTCGATCTGCGCCTGCCGGGGGTGGGGGATATGGCTGCCGGCCAGTTCCCTCTGCACCTCCAGGCCGGCACGCGCGAACTCGGGATCCTCCCGACTCCGTTCCCACAGCCACTGGGAGAGTTCCGGCCCCAGGGCGATGGGGCCCGCGGGTATGCCCCGATAGGCGGAGGTGTTCAGCACGGTGAGCGCGAGCTTGAGGTCGCAGTTACCGGGGACGCTGGTGTTGGTCAGGGTCCGTAACGACTGCTGCGGCTGGAACCAGTGGCCATGCACACCCAGATCCCGGATGAGCCCGCGGGCCAGCGCCTCGCCGTATTGGGCCTGCAGGCGGTGGTCCCACTGCCAGGGATGAACAGGGAGCAGGGGCCAGTGCCCGGCCGCGCCGGAGCCCCTGACCAGTGCCGCGTGTTCCCCGTGTTCAAGGCACTGCTCCAGCGGCGGGGTGCCCACATGGGTGCCGCCCAGCGAGGGCGCTACGGCCAGCCATCGCAACTGGAAGCGGTTGCCCGCCTCCGGACTGTAGGCCTCAAGGTCCGCCTGGCTCCATCCCATACGCCCCCGGTTGGCCAGCAGCTTGGGGTGACCGTCCAGGAGCCCTTCCAGCTCGGTGGCGGGAAGGTCCAGCATCTGCTCGGCCGTGAGGCCGGCCAGCCGTTCCTGCTGGCGTCGGTCCCCGGCCAGGGTGTTCTGGAGTTCCTCCAGGAAATTGGCGAGCACGATGTCGGTCATGCCCAGGGCGTGCTGGGCATCGATCACCAGCTGGGTCGCATCCGTTGCGCGGCGGCCGTCCCGGGTAAGGCTTTCCGGCACCACCCGCAACCACCCCCAGCAGCTGTAGCGGGCTCGGAAGCCGTAGTCATGCCCCCGCAGGGCCAGTCGATAGCGCCCATTGCCGGCGGGTTCCGGCGAGAGGCACCCCTCGTAACTGGTTTCACCGATGATCTTGGCCATCAGCCTCTGGTTGATCCGGTTCCAGAGCGTTTCTGCTTCCATTGCGGGTCCCCTGCTAGAGTCGTGTGTTGCGGAAGAACTCATCCCGTTCCGTGGCCACCAGGGCCGCGCGCTTGTGGGGAAAGTCGAATTCGTAGCGCTTGTTCCAGGTGACGTGCCGGAGTTGCCGGAACAGCGCTTCGTTGGCGACATCCGGTTCGCCATAGAGCGCCGTGGTTCGGGGGTCGCTCAGGAAGAGGTAATGGCTGAGGGTGTTGAGCCAGATCGGGGCCTGGCCCCTGCCGCAGTAGCGGTCCTCGCCAACCAGCATGTGCAGCCCCTGGTCAAAGGCGCCGGCCTCGCAGTAGGGGCCGAGACGGTCTTCCGGCACAAAATAGGTTTCGAAATACCCCACCGGGTCACCGTCGGCTTCCAGTATCAGCGGAAAGCTGTTGGCGGCGGCCCGGCGCTCCTCGAGCATGGCGTCCAGTCGCTCCCGGCTGAACGGGTATTCCCAGAAACGGGCCACCCGGGGCAGGTTCTGCCAGCGATGGAAGCGTTCGCCGTCGTCCTCAACCGTTGCCGGGCGCAGCTCAAGGACCCGGTCCAGGCCGGGGTGATAGCGCCGGTAGAGGGTGGTGTTGGGCAGCATGGGGCGCCGGGGGTGGACCACGTTGCCGGTCTGCTCGGGGACCTCCGGCATGATCGGCCACAGGGCCGGCGCCAGCCAGGCTTCCCGGATCTGGTAGAACGCGTTCCGCTCGATGCGGTGGGTACCGTCCTCGAGGACCTGCCAGGCCGGGTGCGCCAGTGAGCAGAGTTCCGCAATGCCGACGGTCACCGAGAGAGCGTCGAGCTCAAGACCGGCAAACAGCCGGTCGAGCAGGGGGTAGACGAGATTGGGCTCCGGTATGGGGCCCTCCCAGCCGGTGAGGGTCCGGTCCCGGCCCTCACCGCTCAGGGAGAGCTGCCAGCTCTGGTCCATGGTTGCCAGTTGCACCTGGTCACCGCTGGAGCTCAGGGTCAGGTGGATCCGTTGGATACGGTCAAACATGGCACTCGGCCTCCGTGTAGAGTGGGTTCGTCATTGGGTGGTAGATGGAGAAGACGTCGCTCAGCGTGGTCTCGTTCAGCGCCCGGAGGGTGCACAGGAAGTTCCCCTTGGCGTGGAGTTCCCGGCTTTCGAGTAGGTAGCGGATGGCCCGGTCGTCGCGCGGTTGCTCGTCCAGTCGCGCCTGAAGCCACTCGCGCAGTGTCCGGATGAGAGCGGCCTCACTGGCGAGCCGCCCTGCCGCCAGTGAGGTGATGACATTGAAGGTGGCGTTGATGAACAGGTAATAGCAGAACAGCTGGATGCCGAGCTCGTCCGGCAGCAGGTTCTCGCTGTCATCAGCCAGGCTGCCCAGTTCATCGCCCAGGCGCTGTACCGCGAGGCTGGTGAAGGCGGTTCCCTGGCAGTCCCGGAAGAAGAGTTTTTCCGGCCAGACCCCGTCCAGCTTCAGGACCAGGTTCTGCTGGTGGGCGCCGAACAGGATCCCGAAATGGGACTGGGCTTCCAGCAGTGGGGCCACGGCCACGTCCAGGTAGCGGCGGAACCATTCCCGGGCCTGGCTGTCATCCAGGCCCACCTGGCCGAGCCGCTGCGCCAGGCGGGAGTCACCGCTGCGGGGGTCGTCCTGGAGCAGTGTGGCGAGCACCTCGGTGTTGTTGGCCGCGTCGCCGTGGAAGGGGTTGTCACGCCAGACCAACAGGGTTTCCGTCAGGGGCTGGCCTTCCGGTCCCCGGATGCCGGCGGTAATGGGTTCCCGCAGGATCTCGAAACGGGGCCTGCTCTGGAGCCATTCCCGCACCGGCCCGCTGTCCAGCACCCGGCAGAGTTCAGCGCCCCGCACCACTTCCTCGGGGTACAGATGGCGCAGGGAATTGGTGAGCCAGACGCTCAGTGAGAACTTCAGCATCCAGGGCGCCGAGTCACAGTAGATCGCCCGCAAGGAGGACGTGGCGTACCAGTGTGGCGCGCCCTCGCCTAGGTACCGGACGGCGCCGGATTCGAGCATGGGCGCCAGCCCGGGCGATGCCTGCCACTGCCGGTGCTGGAACGGATGGCAGGGGAGCAAACAGTGTCCCTCCGGGAGCTGGGCCCGCAGGTGATCGGCGTCCGGTTCGGTTTCCAGCAGGGCGTCAACCCCATCCACCGACTGGAAGCCCCCGGCCTCACGTCGGAACAGCTGGGCACGGTCCACGCTGTACCAGGCCAGGGGGAAGGGGGTGCCGTATTCCGGGGCGTAGCGCCGGGCGTCCCCGCTGTCCATGTTGCCCCTGTCCTTGGGGCAGGGGTGGATGGAGTGGCCACTGAACAGGGCCTGTTCGGCCTCGATGAACGTCAGCGGCTCCCGGAACAGGTGATCGAGCTGGGACTCCCGTTCCTGTTGGGCGGCGGCGAGATTCCCGCGGCTCGCATGAACCCGTTGCTGGAGCGCTTCAAGGGCGCGGCCGGACGCCTCGTGCAGGAGCGGTTCGAGGCCCAGGCACCATGCCACGGCCTGTTCAAACGTGACCGGCTGTCGCTCCCCTTGGTCATCAATCTGCAGGGGCTCCGCAAGCAGGTGACGGCCGGTATAGGCCCTGAAGCGACAGGGAATGATCAGGGATGTATTGTTGGAGCCCTGTATCTCGAAATGGCCCTGGTCCGTGGTAGAGACGGACTCGTGGTAGCGCGCGATGGGCCATTCGCGGATCAGGGCGTTGAAGAACGCGTTCAGCGAGGGATTATGGCGCATCGGTAACCTCGGGTGTGGTTGTGGCGATGGCGCTCAAGCTATTCGCGAATAGTAATCATTGTCAAATAACATTTCTGATTTTTAAGGTGAGAATGCAGATTGATCTGACAACACTCTCAATCCTTTTTGCCATTGGGTTCGGGGGCTGGTACTGGTGGCGGGCCCTGGGTACCAAGGAGCTGGCCCTGCAGTCGGCCCGGCGGGCCTGTGAGCGTGCGGACGTGGATCTGCTGGATCAGAGCGTGTGCCTGAGCGGCCTTGGCCTGCAGAGGGATCAGCAGGGGCGGTTGCGATTACGCCGGACTTTCAGCTTTGATTTTACAGCCACCGGCGAGGGCCGCTATCGGGGACGGATCGTACTGCTGGGCGAGCGCACCGAGTCGGTGGAATTCGAGCCGCACCGGTTTTGAAAGCTCGCCAGGGCAGCGTGCCCTGCCCCTCCTTTCGCGTCCGGCGCGCGAGGTGTATCAGGCTCCCCTTG
Organism: uncultured Halovibrio sp.; assembly: GCF_913056445.1. Taxonomy (NCBI): domain Bacteria; kingdom Pseudomonadati; phylum Pseudomonadota; class Gammaproteobacteria; order Oceanospirillales; family Halomonadaceae; genus Halovibrio; species uncultured Halovibrio sp. The sequence goes on along the minus strand of NZ_CAJXMA010000093.1, from coordinate 5,511 downwards.
GAGGGAGATCCAGCAGATAGTGCTCACCGCTGATGGCCTCTTCCAGCCGGTCCGCCAGTATCTCCAGGATGCCGGCGTGTTCGCCGGCCAGGTGCGTGATGCGGGTTGCCAGTCCGCTGTTGCGGGCTTCGGCATCGGCGCAGATGGTAGCCACATCGCCATCCTCGCCAGCATGTTTCCCGGGTGAGAGAAACAGCATCGAGACGATTACAGGCCCATCGTTGAAACCGGGCTGGTCCAACAGGTTTTCCAGCAACGGTTCATTGAACCGGTACTCGTCGCCCTCCCGTCGTTCCATCGAGGCGGGTGTCACACTGCGTACGCGGTCCTCGAGAAGCGTCGCCAGCTGGCCGGCAACAACGTTACGCACGGCGGTTACTTCCGGGATCGGGCTGCCGTGGTCTGCCAGAACAACGGCTGGTTTTGAGCCGGTGGGCAGCTGCTGGATCTGTTCTTCCACTCCGTCACGCAGAATGCGCGCGAGTCGCAGATCTGTTGGTGCCTGCAGATCGACGAGAGGCGAGGCAACCCTTACCCGTACTTCCGGATGAATCTCCTGCATCTCGCCCAACCGCTCCGGCAGGTAACCGCTGAGTGCCCGGCTCGGCCCGAAGAAGAACGGCAGAATCACCATGTCTTTCACCCCCTCCTCAGCTCGCCATGTCGCAGCCGGGCCAAGCGTTGAGGCGGGTATGCCATCCAGTTTTTCCGCCGGAACCTTATTGGAATGCAGGAGGGAACGGGCCTCTACTGGCATGCCGGTGCGTTCGCACAGCGCCGCCGCCACCCTTCGCAGGTTCAGGGTGGCGCCAGGGCGGAGCGAGCCGTTGTCGACCAGAAATACGTGAGTCATGGGGTGCCTTTCGTTTCGGGTGTCTACGGAAGAATACGGCATACCGTTCACCTGCGATGATGCCTGACGATGTTCGAATCGTCATGTTTCCTGTTTGAGAACTCTTTACATCCGTTTAGTTAACGATAATAATTCGCATTACTTTCTTGAAAGAAACTGAACACACCATTCCGGATCAGGAGACATCTGCAGTGACACACCGGAGTATGATCACCCGTAAGCGCCTGCTGCCGCTGGCCATTGCCACGACGGCCTCGCTGGCCCCCTTATCCATGACGGCGCACGCACAGTCAGAGACAGGGATGAAACTGGATCCTGTCGTGGTCTCGGCGACACGCAACGAGACCTCCGTCTCGGAGACGGCCCGGTCAGTAACCGTTGTCGACGAGGCGCAGATCGATGAGCAATCAAAGGTCAGTCGAAATCTTGGCGACATTCTCGCCCAAACGGTTCCCGGTCTTGGGCCCAGCACTGAAGGGGTTACCAATTACGGTCAGACCCTTCGCGGCCGTAAATTCCTGGTGCTCATCGATGGTATTCCCCAGTCGACCCCACTCCGGGATGCGTCGCGGGGTCTCAACAGTATCTCGGCTTCAGCTGTTGAACGTATCGAGGTAATCCGCGGTGGTACCGCCATCTATGGCTTTGGCGCCAAGGGCGGCGTAATCAATGTCATCACCAAGAAAGCCAGTGAGGAGAGTGTCTCAGGCTATTCTCAGGCGGGTGTTCGCTTCTCAACGGAGCATTTTGATGATTCGCTGGATTACGAGACGGAGCATCGGGTCAGTGGTACCGAGGGTGACTGGGATTACGTACTGTCCGGCTCGTTCGTTGAACGCGGTGGACGGTTTGACGCGGATGGTGACCGGATTCCCCCTGGGGGACCGGGCGGTACCCAGGGCGGCCTTTCGGATACCACGGAATACAACGTCCTCGCTAAGACCGGCCTTAATTTTGATGGCGGCAATCAGCGCATCGAGCTGATGGTCAACGAATTCAATAACGAGCAGGATTCGGATTACACCTTCGGCTTCGCGCAGGGTGATGGTAAAACACCGGCAGTGCCTCTGGATGCAGCGCCCGATAACGCCATACCTGGAATTGATCCAGAGCAGGTGTTTACGTCGGCAAGGGTCACCTACTCTCATCAGGATATTGCAGGAAGTTCCTTGAACGCGGATCTCTATTATGGGGATTCGCGACAGTCGTTCCCAAAGTACTATGTTACTGGAGTGACCTACCCTCAGAGTGCGATTGAGTCGGAAAAGGTTGGGGTCAGGACATCCGTAAATACGCCGCTGGATGCGCTTGCAGAGGGGGCTAGCCTGACATGGGGTGTGGACTACCTATCCGATCAGACCGAGTCACGGTTCTATGACCAGGCAGGTGAAATTCCAGCGACCTCTCCCGCTATGGATCAGGATGCCTATGCTGGTTATGCACAGCTGGAAGTGCCTATTGCTGAGTCTGCAATGATTCGGGCAGGTTTGCGCCATGAAGATATCACTGTGGATGCCGGGACAGTTCCGGCAAACCAGAGTAGTCTTCCAAGCCTGCAAGGGCACAGGGTGGAATCCGGGACACTGGATTATTCCGAAACGTTGTTCAATCTCGGCGCAGTCTATTTCGTGAGTGACTCCGTGGATCTATTTGCCAGCTACTCGGAGGGTTTCTCCATAGCGGACGTTGGCCGAGTAATTGGTAATGCAGGTCCTTATCGTCTCGCGTCGAGCGATCCCATCTTTACGTATCAGGCGGAAAGTTTTGAGTCTGAAGCTGAGAAGGTCGAAACCTACGAAATTGGTAGCCGCTACACAGGGGAGCAACTCTTTGTTTCCGCAGCGGTTTTCTACAGCGCCTCCAACGGCGGAACAACTTTTGATAGCAACCTGAACATCCAAAAAAACGATGAGGATCTCTGGGGCATTGAAAGCGCGTTGGACTACAGTGTGACTCCGGCAACCACTCTCGGAAGCACTCTGACCTGGGCCGAAGGCATCAGGGACACTGAGGATGGCGGCCGTCGACGTTTGCCGGGTACTCGGATAGCGCCGCTTAAGATCACTGGCTATGTCGAAGACCAGACTCTGAGCTGGTGGCAAAATCGGCTGCAGTTTTCTCACATCGGGAGCCGGGATCAGTTTGAGGGCTCGACTGCTTTCGGTGAAGGGGAAGTCGAGCGTTATACCATAGTGGACTACGTTGCTCGGTTTAACGTCGGCCCAGGGGAAGCGACCTTGTCCGTCAGGAACCTGTTGAACGAGGATTACTACCCCGCGATCAGCCAGTCCTATTACCAGATAGGCTCTGCTAATAGCGTCACCAGCCGGGTGAAGGGGCAGGGCAGAACAATGGGGGTTGGTTACTCTGTCAACTGGTAGTGTTCCGCTCGGCGTGCCGCTATCCTGACCGCTTTCCACCAAACGGGGAAAGAGGGCCATGGATGAAGCGATCCGCGCCGAAGGCCTGGTCAAGCAGTTCGGTGCCACCCGGGCGCTCGATGGGATCGACCTGAGCGTGCCGCGTGGCACCGTTCTTGGTTTGCTGGGCCCCAACGGCGCCGGTAAGACCACGGTGGTCCGGATTCTGGCGACCCTGCTTGCGCCGGATGCCGGGCAGGCCTGGGTGGATGGATGCGATGTGGCTTCGGAGGCCGCTGCGGTCCGAAGCCGCATAGGCCTGACCGGTCAGTACGCCTCCGTGGATGAAAAGCTCACCGGCCGCGAGAACCTGATCCTGATTGCCCGCCTGCTGGGCTTCTCCCGGCGGGATGCCCGGGCAAGGGCAGGCGAGCTTCTGGTGGAGTTCGGCCTGGAAGACGCGGCCCATCGGCCCGTCCAGACCTATTCCGGTGGTATGCGCCGGCGCCTGGACCTGGCCGCCAGCCTGGTGGGCCGACCCCGTATTCTGTTCCTGGACGAGCCCACAACCGGGCTCGACCCGCGCGCCCGCCTGGATCTCTGGAACCTGATCCGCCAGCTCGTGGCCCAGGGCACCACGGTGCTGCTCACGACCCAGTACCTGGAGGAAGCGGATAGCCTGGCGGATGAGATCGTGGTGATCGATCAGGGGCGTGTCATTGCCAGTGGCACCTCGGATCAGCTCAAGGCGCGCATCGGTGGACAGACCCTGGTGCTGGCGCCGGAGCACGAGTCGGACATGGCGACCGCGCTGTCGATCGTGACGGAGATCGTGGGGCGCGAGCCCGAGGTGGATGGGGCCCGGCTGCGGGTTCCGGTCAGTGACCCGGCACTGGTACCGGCCGTGGTCCGGCGCCTGGACGAGTCCGGCATCGTGGCCCGGGAGCTGACGCTGCGTGGTGCGAGCCTGGATGATGTCTTCCTGACACTGACCGGTCGCCACGCCAGCGTCGAGACGCCGGCCGGAGATGCGGAGGCAGCCCCATGAGCAGCCTCCAGCAGACCCTGACCCTCGCCTGGCGCTCCCTGCTTCAGCTGCGGCGCAATCCCTGGGAACTGATGGACTTCAGCATCCAGCCGATCCTGTTCCTGCTGCTGTTTCTGTATGTCTTCGGCGGTGCGGTCGCGGGCTCCACGGCAGCCTACCTGGACTTCATCCTGCCCGGCGTGATCGTGATGAACCTGGTGTTCGTGACCGTTTACGTCGGCCACGGGCTCAACACGGACCTGACCCGGGGCGTGTTCGACCGTTTCCGGGCCCTGCCCATTGCGCGCTGGTCGCCGCTGGCCGGGCGCATCCTGGCGGACATGGTCAAGCAGGCCTGGTGTGTCCTGCTGTTGCTGGTGGTGGGCTTCCTGCTCGGATTCCGGCTGGGGGCTCCGGTGAGTGGCGTGCTGGTAATGCTGGCCCTGCTGCTGGTGTTCGCTTTCGCCATGTCCTGGATTATGGTGCTGGTCGGCGTGATGGCGCGGGATCCGGAGCACGTGCAGTTGTTCGGGTTTACGGCGCTGTTTCCCGTAACCTTTCTCAGCAACGTCTTCGTGCCATTGGAGACGCTGCCACCGTTCATCCGGGCAGTGGTGTCGGCCAACCCGGTCTCCCTGTTGGCGGAGGCGTCCCGTGGGCTGCTCAGTGGCGGGCCGGTACTGGAACCGGCGCTGTGGTCCCTGGTGTGGGCCGGCGTGATTACACTGGTTTTCGCGCCCCTGTCGCTCTGGGCGCTGAACCGGCGGCTGGCGCGCAGCTAGAAGTGTCTAAAGCAGTTCCGTCAGGTCGTTCACGATCCAGTCCGGGCCGTAATCCGCGACCGGCGTCCCCTGGCTGTAGCCGTAGGTAACCGCCACGCTCGGGATACCGAGATTGCGTGCCCCGAGGATGTCCGAACCGGAATCCCCGATCATCCAGGCGCTGTCCGTTGGAGCGCCGAGCCGGTCGAGCGCCAGCTGCAGGTGGGCCGGGTCGGGTTTGCGGATGACGGTGCCGTTGTCACCGAGCAGGCTGTCGCCGCTGACAGTGGCCCCGAAGTAACGGGCGATGCCGAGCCGTTCCAGCAGCGGCTCCGTGAATTCGGCGGGCTTGTTGGTGACGATGGCCAGACGGCAATCCCGCGCCCGGGCTGCTTCCAGAAAGCACATGACGCCGGGGTAGAGCTCGCTGTGATGGCCGTTGCAGGCGTGATAGGCCCGGTAGAACAGGGACTCGGCATGCTCCAGGAATTCCGGGGTCTCGGGACTTGC
>NZ_CAJXMA010000092.1:0-11016 GCF_913056445.1 uncultured Halovibrio sp. | reverse complement strand
GAAAAGGCGAATATCGAGACCACGAAGACGGTGGTCGCGAATGAGATCAGCGCCAGTGGCCCAAGTCCGCTGGCGGATCCCAGAGCCACGCTGGCACCGACCATGAACAGGACCTTGGGGATGGCAAAGGCGGGCGGTGACAGGAAAAAGGTGGCAATGGTGTCCACATAGGCCCAGAAAAGCCCGACAAGCCCTGCCAGGTAGAGCACGCTGAGCACGCCGATGCCGGTAAAGACCACCAGCACGATGCCCGTGAGGACTGTATTGCCGGTGATCCAGGCGAAACCGGAGATGATGAGCAGCAACACCACCAGCAGGGTGTCCACCATGGTCATCAGCCAGTCACCCTGAAGGTAGCGGTACACGCCGAAGCCGCCGATGGCGAGTGCGGCGGGAATACAGAACATCATGATGATGGACAGGCGGAAGTCATCCGACAGCCTCTTACGGATGTTGCCGTACTGATTTCCAAGTTTTTTCAGCATCATGCGATCACAATAGCCCGTGAGCGGGTAAAATGCACTGACTAAGTACCCGAAATGGCTCTGGAATGCGAACCGAGACAGACGCATTGATGCTTTCGGCCGGAATGGCACTCTTTCTCGGGGTGACCGGTCTGGTCCTGTCCGTGATCACGGGATCCCAGGTGATCCTGCTCGATGGGCTCTTCAATCTCATCTACAGCGTTATGGCCTTTCTCAGTGTTCGGGTCGCCCGCTTGCTGGCCATGCCGGACAATGAGAAATATCCCTTCGGCCATGCCTACTTCGAGTCCCTGGTCAATGCTGCCAAAGGCCTGCTCATCCTGGGAATTTCCCTGCTGGCCCTGGGGGATTCCGTGCTGGTGCTGCTCTCCGGTGGCCGGGAGATCGTCGCTGGTCTGGCCATCCTTTATTCGGTGATCGCAACCACCAGCAGCATTATGACCTTTGTGTTGCTGCGCCGTGCCCGGCGTCATACCACCAGTCCACTGGTGGAGGCGGACTTCGCCAACTGGTGGATCAACACGGTGATCTCGGCCTCGGTGCTGCTGGCTTTCTGCCTGATCCCGCTGGCGGAGGCGGTGGGCTTTTCCGTGATCACCCCCTATGTGGATCCTCTGATGGTGGCCACGGTGGTGGTGCTGTTCTGCCTGAGTACGCCTTTCCGGATGGCTTCGGATGCCATCAAGGAACTGCTCAACCGGGCGCCGCCGAAGCATGTGCGTCAGCCGGTGCATGATGTGGTGGAGGCCGTGGTGGAGGAATGGGGGGCACAGGATTTTTCGCTGCGGATGGTGCGCCCGGGCCGGACTCTCTACCTGCTGGTGCACGTGGTGCTTCCGGCGGCGAGTGACAACGGAACCCTGGGCCAGCAGGACCGTATCCGCACCGATCTGGACGGGCGCCTGCGTCGTATTGTTCCGTCACTGGTGCTGGATGTGGTTTTTACGGCCGATCCCCGCTGGGCGGCGCCCACCAATGGCCATGAACCCGCCTGAAGGGCCAGCCCCGGCACGGGTGTGATACCCTTTGCCCCGCTGCCAGCAATTGAGGTGACCCGTGAGCCCCATCCTCTCCATTGAGAATCTCGACAAGACCTACCCGGACGGATTCCAGGCACTCAGGAACATCAACCTGGCGATTCACAAAGGGGAGATTTTCGCGCTCCTGGGCCCCAATGGCGCCGGCAAGACCACGCTGATCAGCATCATCTGCGGCATCGTCAACGCCACCGGCGGCCGGGTCACCGTGGACGGTTACGACATCCAGCGTGACTATCGCCAGACGCGTTCCCGCATCGGCCTTGTCCCCCAGGAGCTGACCCGGGATGCGTTCGAGACCGTCTGGGACAAGGTCAGCTTCAGCCGCATGCTGTTCGGCAAGCCGCGCGATGACGCCTATCTGGAAAAGGTGCTGCGCGATCTTTCCCTGTGGGAAAAGCGCAACAGCCAGCTGCGCATGCTCTCCGGGGGCATGAAGCGGCGGCTGCTCATTGCCAAGGCACTGGCTCACGAGCCGTCAGTGCTGTTCCTTGATGAGCCCACGGCCGGTGTGGACGTTGAACTGCGCCAGGGCATGTGGGAGACGGTGGAGTACCTGCGCCAGAGTGGCGTCACCGTGATCCTCACCACCCATTACATCGAGGAAGCGGAAGAGATGGCGGACCGCATCGGCGTCATCAATCAGGGCGAGATCGTTCTGGTGGAAGACAAGAAGCAGCTCATGCGCAAGCTGGGGACCAAGCAGCTGGTGCTGCAGCTGCGCGAGTCGCTGGAGGCCATTCCCGCAGCTCTGGCGGATTACGATCTGGGGCTCTCCGAGGACGGCAGCGCGCTGATCTACACCTATGAGACGCAGTCCGCCCGGACCGGTATTGACGACCTGATGCAGGCGCTGGGGGAGGCGGGGATCCGCTTTACGGACCTGCATACGACCCAGAGCTCGCTGGAGGACATTTTCCTGGACCTGGTGAACGGATCATGAATCTGCGCGGCATGTATGCCATCTACCATTTTGAACTGGCCCGGGCCCTGCGCACCTGGCTGCAGTCGATCATTTCCCCGATCGTGACCACCTCGCTCTATTTCGTGGTGTTCGGGGCGGCCATTGGCTCAAGGGTGCAGGAGGTGGAGGGCGTTCCCTACGGGGCCTTCATCGTCCCCGGCCTGATCATGCTCATGCTGCTGACCCAGAGCGTGACCAACGCCTCCTTTGGTATTTTCTTCCCGCGCTTTACCGGCACCATCTACGAGGTGCTGTCCGCGCCCGTTTCCTACCTGGAGGTAGTGGTGGGCTATGTGGGCGCGGCGGCGACCAAATCCCTGGTGCTGGGGCTGATCATCCTCTTCACCGCCCAGCTGTTCGTGGACGTTCCCATCGCTCACCCCTTCCTGATGTTGGCGTTCCTGGTGCTGACCTCCTTCACGTTCAGCCTGTTCGGTTTCATCATCGGGATATGGGCGGAAGATTTTGAGCAGCTCCAGGTGGTCCCCCTGCTGCTGGTCATTCCGCTGACCTTCCTGGGTGGCACCTTCTACTCCCTCGATGTGCTGCCGGAGTTCTGGCAGACCGTGTCGCTGTTCAACCCCGTGGTCTACCTGGTCAGCGGTTTCCGCTGGAGCTTCTATGAAGTCTCGGATGTCCCGTTGCTGGTCAGCCTCGGCATGACCTTCTTCTTCATGCTCCTGTGCCTGACGCTGGTCTGGTGGATCTTCCGCACGGGGTATCGTCTCAAATCCTGAGCAGGGGATGCGCTCTGGCTCAGAAATAGAGCTGGGTTCCGATGGAAAAACCGTACAGCCGGTGTCCCTGTTTTTCCAGAAAACGATTGTATTCGATATTCAGCCCAGCGGCGCGGCTGAAATTGATCTGGAACCCAGCGCCATAGGAACCGGAAAATTCGCTTCTATTCAACGTGGAATCCGGGCGCTCAAAGCGGGCCTTGAACTCACTGAACCCGCCGAAGATGTAGAACGAGGATCGGCTGCCTATCGGCGCATGGGCGGTCATGTACGTGCTACCAAAATGCTGCACCTTGGTGTTGACCAGCTCACCATCCGGCGCCAGTGCGCTCTCATTCTCAATACCCGTGCCGTAGCGGGCTTCAACGGCAATATAGTCCAGTACGAAAACGCCACCCCTCAGGGTGATCATCGAGGGGGTTGCTGAAGTGATCAGCCGGTCGGAAGAGAACGTCAGGCGGGCGTACTGGGCTCCAAGAAAGGTTGTACCCTGATCGATGGGGCGTTGCGGCCCGGCTACGGCAAACGGAGAAGTAACGAGAAGCAGTGCCCCCAAAATAATGATGCGTTTCATTGAAGTTGTGTCCCTGAAGCCCATTGGTTTTCCATTGAGGCTGGATCATGGCATGCCTGTTTTTCCGGTCAATCCTCTCATCCAGTTCGGGGCTGGAATTGATGAATCATCCACATTTCACCGTATGAATGCGGTTGGATAGCTGCACCGTTAGCAATCCGTACCGGCATTATGGTCAATGGCAATGGCGCCAGATTCGTCATAATCGGATTATCAGTCACAATCCGAGGAGAGGCTCATGGCCCGCGATGCAATGGGATACGCCCTGAGCGCGCTCAACCATCTGGCTGGTTCAGGGGTGCTTGACCGCCTGGGAGTACGGCGCACTGCTGAGAACATCAGCTATTACCTGAGTCGTTCCAGCTTCAGTGCGATCAGCACCAGCGCCCGCCAGTTCCGCAACCTCAATCCCCTCAAACGCCCCCAGCGCCTGCAGGCCCCCGGCGAGACCCGTGACCTGTTCGATCTGAACATCACGGACGAGCAGCGCATGATCCGTGAAAGCGTGCAGGAATTCGCCCGCGAGGTGCTCCGGGAGCGCGGGGAACCCGCGGACACGGAGCAGAGCATCGCGCCCGGAACCCTGGAGCAGGCCTCCGAACTCGGTCTGACGCTCTTTGCCGTGCCGGAGGCGCTGGGGGGTGCGGCCACGGAACGTTCCCCGGTCACCTCAATGCTGGTGGCGGAAGACCTGGCGCACGGGGACATGGGGCAGGCCATTGCCATCCTCGCGCCTGTTTCCGTGGCGAATGCGCTCACCCAGTGGGGGAGTGCCCACCAGCAGGGGACCTACCTGGTGGAATTCGCCGGCGACCACCCGCCGGTGGCCACCATCGCAGTTTCCGAACCCGCCCCCCTGTTCGATCCGTTGCGCCCGGCCTGCACCGCCAGCCGCCGGGGCGATCACTACGTGCTCAAAGGCACCAAGAGCCTGGTGCCGCTGGCGGCGCAGGCGGAGCTCTTCCTGGTGGCCGCGATGACCGAGGACGGGCCCGGCGTGTTCATCGTGGAAGGGGGCAGCCAGGGGCTCGGTGTCGAGGCGGATTTCGCCATGGGGGTCCGGGCCGGCGGCCAGGGGCGTGTCACCCTTGATGGTGTGACGGTGCCGGTGGCCAACCGGCTCGGCGCCGGTGATTTCGACTACCGGGCCTTCGTGGACCTGGGCACCCTGGCGTGGTGCAGCCTGGCCATCGGCACCAGCCAGGCGATGCTGGACTACGTGATCCCCTACGCGAATGAACGTACCGCCTTCGGCGAGCCGATCAGCCACCGCCAGGGTGTGGCCTTCCTGATCTCGGATATGGCCATCGAGCTGGATGCCATGCGCATGCTCACCTGGCGCGCTGTCTGCCGCGCCGAGCAGGGCCTGCCCTTCCGGCGTGAGGCGCACCTGGCTCGGACTCTGGTCAAGGATAAGGCCATGGGCATCGGCACCAACGGTGTACAGGTCCTGGGCGGCCACGGTTACACCCACGAATACCCCGTAGAACGCTGGTACCGGGACCTGCGGGCCACCGGTATCGCCTTCGGCGGCCTGCATCTTTAAGGGAGGGCATGGCATGAACCTGGAAATCCCGAAGAAATTCCGTTCACTGGTCAACAATGCCCACCAGGTCGCTGCGGGCACCTTCAGGCCCATTTCACGCTATTACGACCGGCATGAGCATGAGCGCCCGAGGGAGCTGGATATGCTGGCTTCGATTCTGGATGGGTTCAACGAGGGCGATCCCTCCAACTCGGCGGGCGCCGCGACCACCGGGGCCAGTGGCGAGGCTGGCACCGAAGGCGTGCGTAACGGCTCCAACATGGGCGTCTGTCTCGGCGCCATGGAGCTGTGCTACGGCGACGTGGCCCTGATGCTCTCGTTGCCCCGCCAGGGGCTGGGCAATGCCGCCATTTCCGCTGTTGCCACGGATGAGCAGAAGCAGCGATTCGAAGGTAAATGGGCGGCCATGGCTATCACCGAGCCCGGCTGCGGCTCGGATTCCGGCGCCATCCGGACCACGGCTCGCCGTGAGGGCGACGAGTACGTCCTCAATGGCGAGAAGATCTATGTGACCGCCGGTGAGCGGGCGGACTGCGTGGTGGTCTGGGCAACCCTGGATCCGTCCATGGGCAAGGCTGCCATCAAGTCATTCGTGGTGGAGTGGGGCACGCCCGGCATGGAGCTGGCGCGCCTGGAGAAAAAGCTGGGCATTCGGGCCTCGGACACCGCCGCCATCCACTTCCAGGACTGTCGGGTACCGGCGGAGAACCTGCTCGGGAGTCCCGAGATCGACACCAGCAAGGGCTTTGCCGGTGCCATGCAGACCTTCGACAACACCCGTCCCCTGGTGGCGGCCATGGCGGTGGGCTGCGGCCGTGCCGCGCTGGAACGGTTGAAGGAACTCCTCGCCGACCAAGTGAATCTGGATTACGGTCAGCCCGTGGACAATGGCTCCGCCGTTGAGGCCGAGATCTACCGCATGGAGGCGGAATGGGAGGCCGCCTACTGGCTGACCGTGCGTGCCGCCTGGATGGCGGACAACCATCAGCCCAATTCGGTTCAGGCTTCCATGTGCAAGGCCAAGGCCGGGCGCGTGGGTAACTGGATCACCCTGCGCTGCGCCGAACTGGCGGGCACCCTGGGCTACAGCGAGGAGGAACTGCTGGAGAAATGGGCCCGGGACTCCAAGATCCTGGACATCTTTGAAGGCACCCAGCAGATCCAGAACCTGATCATTGCCCGGCGCCTGCTGGGATTGAGTTCCAGCGAGCTGCGGTGATCGGCTGATTGCCTCAACGGGGGTCAGCGGTGACAATAACGCCTGTCATCGCTGTACCCGATCAGGAGGAATCATCACCGTGAAAGCCGTTTTCCTGGATGCCGATACCCTTGGGTCGGACGTGGACCTGGGCCCGATGCAGGCCGCCGCGGATCTGACCCTCCATGGAACCAGTGCTCCCGAACAGGTGGCCGAGCGCATCGCGGATGCCGAAGCCGTGGTCACGAACAAAGTGGTTCTAAGGGATGAGCATTTCGCGGCGGCGCCGGATCTCCGTGTCGTGGTCGTCACTGCCACAGGGGTCAATAACATCGACCTGGAAGCGGCCGAGGCCAGGGGCATCCGTGTGGTCAACGCCATCCGTTACGCCCGGCCCGTACTGGTCCAGCATACGTTCTCCCTGATCCTGGCCCTGGCCAACCGTCTGGTGGATTACGTCCAGGATGTACGCGCCGGCTGGTGGCAGCAGAGCCCCATGTTCTGTCGCATGGATCATCCCATCATCGAGCTGGAGGGCAGGACCCTAGTGGTGCTTGGGTATGGCGATCTGGGGCAGGGCGTGGCCCGGCTGGGGCAGGCCTTTGGGATGGATGTGCGGATCGCGGCCAGACCCGGGCAGCCGGAAGGGGAGGTGGATGGTTTCCCCCGGCAGTCGCTGGAGAGGCTGCTCCCTGTCGCGGATGTGCTTTCCGTGCACTGCCTTCTGAGCGATGACACCCGGGATCTGATCGATGCGCAGGCTCTCAGGACCATGAAGGAGTCCGCATTGCTGGTGAACACCTCCCGGGGCGGTATCGTTAACGAGCAGGCGCTGGCGGATGCCCTGCGCCAGGGCGACATTGCCGGCGCCGGCGTGGACGTCCTGACACAGGAACCGCCGGTGGATGGCAATCCCCTGCTTGCCGACGATATTCCCAACCTGCTGGTGACCCCGCACTGTGCCTGGGCGAGCCAGGAGGCCCGGCAGCGCATGGTGCAGCAGAGCGCCGACAACCTGCAGGCCTTCGCCGCCGGCACCCTGGAACGGTGGGTGGTGTGAGACTGACCCGGCAGGCCCATGAAGCGGTTGCCGGGGTGCTGGGCGAGGGCGGCCTGGCGCTGGATGCCACGGCCGGGAATGGCCATGACACCCGGTTCCTGGCGGAGCAGGTGGGCACCACGGGCCATGTCTGGGCAATGGATGTCCAGCCTGCTGCTATCGAGGCCACCCGAAACCAGCTTGCCGACGCCGGGCTTGGCGAGCGCGTGACCCTCCTTTGTGAAAGCCATGCCCATATCCGGGAGCAGGTTAGGCCCCACGGGGAGCGGCAGCTGGATGCCGTGATGTTCAATCTGGGCTATCTCCCCGGCAGTGACCGCACCCGCACCACCGGGGCGGACACGACAATCCCTGCTCTGGAACAGTCGATGGCAATGCTGGCCTCCGGCGGCTGTCTGTCGCTGATGGTGTACCGCGGCCACGATGGTGGCGAGGCCGAATGGAACGCCATCCGCGAATGGCTGACCGGGAGCGGTTATGAGTGGCGCATGCCTGTTGACCCGTCCGGCCACCGCGGTCCTGTCCTGGTGCTTCTTACACGCTGAATCCGCGTTTCGGTGGACAGCTGTTCCGGGTATTGCCACCCTGTCCCTGCGGGGAATTTTTCTGAAAGTCCGGTGGTCCGCTGGGGGAGGGTATAATGGCATGGTTGAGAACAGTGCTTCTGGCGCTGGCTGTGATGGTGCCAGCCCCAGCGCTGGCCGAGGGAGTCCCTCAGGACCGCACGCTGCACATTACCAATGGCGAGTGGCCACCCTATCTGGGCAGGGAAGAGCCCGGTTACGGCATTGCCTCCCGGATCGTGACCCGGGCGTTCGAGCGCGCCGGCTACCGGGTCGAGTATGAATTCCACCCCTGGGCCCGGTCCCTGTATCTTGCCCGCAGGGGCCAGCGTGACGGCACCGCGGTCTGGATGCCTTCCAGTGAGCGGCGCGAGGACTTCTTCATCAGTCGGCCGGTGATCGTCACCGAATACGTGTTCTTCCACCGGGCGGACATGCCGTTTGACTGGGAAAACACAGCCGATCTTGCCGAGTACCGCATTGGACTGACCCGCGGTTACGATTATGGCGACGTGATCGACCGGGTGACGAGCCAGGGGATTGCCACCACGGAAACCGTGTCATCGGATGAGCTGAATTTCCATAAGCTGCTGGCGGGCCGCATTGACCTGTTTCCCATGGACCGGGTGGTCGGCCAGCGGATGATCAGTGATCTTCTCAGTGAGAAAGAGGCGAAGGCGTTGACCTGGCATCCCGAACCGGTCCGTGAGGACCGGCTTCATCTGCTTCTCTCCCGCGAGGTGGCGGGCAATGCCGAGCGCATCGAGAATTTCAACCGGGCACTGAAAGCCATGCGCCGGGAAGGTGGGATCGAGCGGATCCTGGTGGACACGCTGGGTAACGACGTGCCCGCCGTGGAACGGCTCACCCCCGATCAGGTGGACTGACGCGCCCGGCCCAGTAGGGCTTCGGCGATCCGGTCCAGTGCCAGGGTGTCACTGACCGCCTCCATCTCCACTGCTGTTCCCGGCATCCCCCAGACCACGCTGGTCTCCTCGTTCTGGGCCACGGTGTAGGCGCCCAGCTCGTGCAGCTCCTTCATGCCCCTGGCTCCATCATCGCCCATGCCGGTGAGCAGGGCGGCAACGGCATTCTTTCCGGCTTCATTGGCCACGCTGCGGAACAGCACATCCACCGAGGGCCGGTGGCGATTCACCGGGTCACCGTCATGGAGCTGGCAGGTGTAGCGGGCACCGTCACGCTTGACGGTCAGGTGGCGGTTGCCGGGGGCTACATAGACGTGGCCGGGAATGATCCGCTGGCCATGCTGGGCTTCGGTGACCGTCACCGCGCAGGTGCCATCCATGCGGTTGGCAAAGGCCCGGCTGAACTCCTGGGGAATGTGCTGGGTGATGACCACCCCCGGGCTGTCCGGGGGCAGCTGCTCCAGAACGTGGCGCAGGGCCTCGGTGCCGCCGGTGGAGGCGCCCAGGGCGATGAGCCTCTCGGTGCTCTTCAGGTCACCGGGGCGGCGCTTGGGCAGCACCGAGCCCGCGCTGCGCTTTTCCCCGGCCGGGCGGGAACTGGCGGTAACCCGGGCGGAGGCGGCCATGCGGACCTTGTCCTGGATCTCCCGCGCGTAGTCCTGGAATTCGCTGGCGACGTTGACCTGGGGCTTGGCGACATAGTCGACGGCGCCGATCTCCAGCGCTTCCAGAGTGACCTCGGCGCCGTCCTGTGTCAGTGAGGACACCATGAGAACGGGCATTGGGCGCAGCCGCATGATGTTGCGCAGGAAGGTGATGCCGTCCATCTTCGGCATCTCCACGTCCAGCGTGATCACATCCGGATTGTGGGCCTTGATCTTCTCCCGCGCGTCATACGGATCGTGCGCGGTGTCCACCACCTCGATGTCCGGGGCATCGTTGAGCATTTCCGTCAGCATCTGGCGGATCAGCGCCGAATCGTCGACCACAATGGTGCGGATCATCTGGTACTCCCGGTTCATCGGTTATTCGAAAAGATCCACATCGCCGCCGGACACCGGTTCTTCCTCCAGTTCGTGGAGGTAGTGCTCCTCGCGTTCGATGAGTGTCTGGTTGCGGGTACGGTAGAGTTTCTTGCTGAAGGCGCGCCCGGTATCCGGGAAGAACTGTACCTTGCGCGGGTAGGCGCCTCCCAGGTCCCGGCTGATCAGTCCCAGGGATTCGGTCGCGCAGTATTCCATGGCGAACTCGATATTGCGCTGCCCGATGTCCGTGGTCACACCCTTCAGGACACGGCCCCCACCGAAAAGCTTGACCTCAAGGTCCTGGCGGCGAGCGCCGAGTTTCAGGATGCGGTTGATCAGCTGCTCCATGGCGTTGTTGCCGTAGCGGGTGGCCAGGTTGACCGGGTCGTCCACCCAGCTTTCCGGGTCACCGCCCCGTGTGGGCAGCATGAAGTGGTTCATGCCCCCCACGCCGCGTTTCGGGTCCCGGATGCAGGCAGCCACACAGGAGCCGAGGGTGGTGACGATCATCTCATCGCCCCGGCTCACATAGAACTCGCCGGGCAGCAGTTTGGCCGCCCAGACGTGGTTGACCGGGTCCCAGTAGCGCCGGATCCGCTCAAAGCCGGGCAGGGCGCGGGGCTGTCTTGGGTGGGTTGTGATCGCTGCTTCCGCCATGGTCAGTCCACTCGTTCGTAGATGGTACGGCCATGGGAGACAAAGCGTTCAGTGACCTTCCACAGGGATTCCGAGTGGCCGATGTAGAGCCAGGCGCCGGGCGCGGTGTAGCGGTGCAGCTGCTCGAACAGCTGCGCCTGAAGTTCCTTGTTGAAATAGATGACGGTATTGCGGCAGAAGACGATCCGGAACCGTTCGCTGAAGGGCCAGTCGTGGAGCAGATTCTGGGTGTCGAAGGTGACCA
>NZ_CAJXMA010000091.1:0-11066 GCF_913056445.1 uncultured Halovibrio sp. | reverse complement strand
CGCCGGCGGGCAGATGGAAGGCTATCGGGTCATCGTGCGCTCACGGGGTGCCACGGGACACAGCGACCGGATCCTTGAAGGCTATTTCGCGGCGGATCTGAGGTGAGCCGGTGGCATCGAACACAAGAAGAACAATGGGCAGGAGCAGGCAATCATGGCGGTAACCGCAGTACGGGACAGAATCCTGACGTATCTGCTCGGAGTCAGTCTGCTGGTTCCGGTGGTGGCAGCGGGGGCGGAAAACAGTGGCTTTGCCCAGTCACCGCTGTTCCTGAATGAGCCGGCGGCGGACAGCATGGCGTTTGTGCTGGACGATTCCGCCAGCGCGGATTTTGAGCTGCAGGTTCCCGGCACCCGGCAGGGGGCCCTGGAGAGGGATGGCTTCAGCCGCTGGCTGGGGGAGCTTCTGGACGGCAGCGATGTGAATCTGTTCGAGTCGATCGCCCAGCCGCTGCTCCGCGATATCCGCTATGGGTACCTGTTCGAGCCGGGCCTGGTCGACACCTACGACGGCCGCCGCATCAATCCGGAATACCACGTCGTGCCCCCACTGGCGAAGTTCGGGTTCCTGCGCTCCGCAGCCTGGAACCCCCAGTTCTACAACCCCGGGGTGGATTACGAGCCCTGGCCCTACCCGGTTCCGGACGGAATGCACACAATGCCTCCGGCCAGCACCAGCGACCCGAAGCTGGACCCGCTGTATGGGCAGCGGATGAGCGAGATGCGCTCGGACAGCGGTTTCGCCAACTGGCTCAGGGATGGCGCTGATTTCCTCAGTGATGTGGAGTGCTTCCTGACCTCCTGGTTCACCGGCTGTGAGGCGAACCGGCCCATGCTCGATGTGCAGTACCGGCCCTTCACGGTATCCGGTGAGCTGCGTGATGCGGTCAAGGGCGTACTGGACTCGGCGGGCACCTCGATCAAGGAGAGCACGCTGGGCCTCAGCCCCGGCTCGACATTCCTTGACCGGAGCGCCTGTGCGATTGATGAATTCCGCAATGACTTCGGCACCGTTGTGGGCGAAGAGACCCTGTTCAACCAGAACAGCGTCTGTATGCCGCATGTGCAGGCGAGTTACTACGTGCCCCAGAAGACCGGCTCCTACCGCTGGGAGGGCGACCTTTTCGGTGTTCTCGGAGAAGGGCAGTGCGGCAGCCGGCAAAGTGATGACTTTGTTGAGTTCATCGAGAACTTTGATCAGGAGGCACTGCGGTTCGAGGACGCGCAGGGTAACCAGTTCCCCGGAGCCCTGGCTCCTGACGGCACCTGCCTGCGGCGGGTGAACCTGAGCGATCCGGATGCCGTCCGGGACCTTGTGCAGGAACGCTACGGCCGCACCTACGAGGAAGAACTCCAGAACTTCGCCAACTGGTTCACCTACCACCGGCGCCGCCACCAGTCCCTGAGGGCGGCACTGGGGGAGACAGCGGTGCGGGTGGATAACCTGCGTGGGATGCCGGTGCTTACCAACAGCGCCTCCGGGGACCTGCCCCTTTACGACCTGCAGGACCGTTCCGGGAACGGCGGGCTGGACCGGTTCCTGGCGCAGATCTACACGGGTTATAACGGCGCTACGGATGAGCGGACAGCGCCCCTGCGCAGCACCCTCAATCACGTCGGGGAGCAGTTTGAGCGCAGCGACGACAATGCCCCTGTGACCGCCTCCTGCCAGCAGAACATCGCGGGCCTGTATTCGGACGGCTACAGCACCGATGGCACAGTCAGTGCCGTGGGCAATGCCGATGGCGGCGCTGGTGAGCCCTTTTCCGACGGCGCCAGGGGAACCCTGGCCGACGTTGCCTGGAACTATTACGACGAGCTTGAGGTCCCCGGCCTGGAAAACGGCAATGTGCCGGTTCCGGACGCCTGCAGTGAGCGTAACCCAGCGGGCTGGCTGGACTGCAACCGCGACCTCCACCTCAACACCTTCGGGGTGACCACCGGCCACCAGGGCGCCAATGTCTGGGGCTGGCCGATGCCCGGCACGGACGATGGCTATGAGCGGCGCAGGGATGCGCACCAAGAGCCACCCCAGTGGTGGCCGGTCTCCACGGATCGCCCGGGAGATAACCCCGGCAGCGCCGCCCAGCGGGATGATCTCTATCACGCTGCGACCAATGGTTTCGGGGAACTGTTCAGTGCGGATGATGCCGTGAACGCAGCCTCTTCGCTCAACAATGCCCTCAATCGCCCCAGCACCCTCAACGCCTGGGAGTCCGCCGCAACGCCCGAGGCGGTTGAGATCTCGCAGCGCGAAGGGCTGGTCTACAGCGCCTCCTTCAATCCCCGTGACTGGGAAGGTCGACTGACCGCCCGGCGCGCGGATCTCACCGCGACGGACAGTGACGACCCGCAGGACCAGGTCCTCGGGGAGGTCCTGTGGGATGCGGGCACGGCCCTGGATGAACGCAATCTCCAGAGCAACCCGCGTACCATCCTCACGGCCGGTGCCGACGGGGAACCCGTGGCGTTTGAGCCGGACAACCTTGATCAGCTGCCCGATGAGGCCCGGGCCGATCTGAGCGCTGGCGGCGACCGTGCCACCGCCGAGGATCGCATTGCGTACCTGGCGGGCCGGCGCAACCTTGAGGGGGAACGGTTCCGCGAGCGCGGCGGCCGTCTGGGCGATATTGTCCACTCGAATCCGGTCCATGTGGGGCGGCCCGCCATGGGGTGGCCGGACGAGGCCCCCTACGGCACGGAAGATGACCGCTACTCGGATTACCTGGCCGCCCAGAGGGACCGGGAGCGCACCATCTACGCGGGTGCCAATGACGGCATGCTGCACGCCTTTGACGGCACCCCGGATGACTCCGGCGGTGGCGAGCGCTTTGCCTATATCCCGTCCTTCGCCTTTGATGACGCGGAAAGCCGCGGCTTCAGCTACCTCACGTCACCGCAATACCAGCACCGCTACAGCGTGGATCTGGCGCCGGCGGTCTCCGATGCCCACATCCAGACGGATCCGGATGCCGGCCCTGAATGGCACTCGGTGCTGGTGGGCGGCATGCGCACCGGTGGCCGGGGCCTGTTCGCACTGGATGTCACGGATCCCGATGTGGCCAGCTCCGACTCGCCCGAGGACCTGCTCCTGTGGGAGTTCCAGCATCAGGACCTGGGGACCCTGAACAAGCCCGTGAACATCGTGCTCATGCCCTGGGATGACGGCCACGAGTGGGTGGCCGTGTTCGGCAACGGCTACAACGCCCCCAGTGGCCGTTCCGGCGTCTTCATGCTGCGGCTGGAGGGCGGCCTGGACGGCGAATGGAGCCGGGGCACGGATTACCGCTTCATCGAGACCGGCGGTGATGGTCTGCCGGGCGTGACCTCGGACGTGACGCCAGTGGATACCGATCGCGACCGGGTTCCGGACCGGCTCTATGCCAGCGACCGCGAGGGCCGTATCTGGGTCCTGGTGGAGAACAGTGGCAGCTGGGTCGCGAAAGACGAGCCCCTGTTCCGCACTCCGGGAGGCCAGCCGATCACCACCGGCGTGACGGTGACCGGCAACCGCTTTGTGCCGGACGAGGACAGCAATGCCCCGAACCTGCTGGTGTTCTTCGGCACCGGCCAGTACCTGAGCACCGGTGACCTGAGCGACACCACCACCCAGTCCTTCTACGGGGTCTGGGACCATGGTGGTACGGGAATCAGCAGGGATCAGCTGCAGGCCCAGGATCTGACCGAATCCGTGGCCGGGCAGACCCGGACCCGCAGCCTCAGCGGCGATGAAGTGGCCTGGGGCCGGAATCCCACGGATGACCACGGCTGGTACTTCGATTTCGATACCCGCATCGGTGAACGGGTGGTGGAGCGGCCAAGGCTGCGCAACGGTCAGCTGCGGTTCAATACCACCATACCGGAGACGGATCCATGCTCCGCCGGTGGCAGCAGCTTCCGCATGTTCGTGGACCTGGACGGCTCCAACCCGGACGACCCGAACGTGGACGATGACAATGACGGGGAGCTGGAAGATGAGCCCAGCGCGGGCACCGAGCATGATGACGGCCTGCTCAGCGGTGGCAGTGGCCTGCTGGACGTGCAGGTGGACAATTCCACGGATGAGGAGAAGGATGAGGAGACCCGGATCACCCGGACCAGCGAACCCGCCATCCGGCGTGGCCGGCTGGGCTGGCAGGAGCTGGTGCGCCCGCGCTGAGCCTCAGCCGTAGCCCCAGAGCAGGGCCAGGTTCAGTGACGGCAGCATGTCCGGCACCAGGGTGGTGCGGACGCGGTAGTCCTCCACGCTGGTGTCGCGCCGCAGTGGTCCCAGGTAGCGCTTGCCCTGGGCATTGAACACCGCCTGGGCAATGGGCGAGCGCGGGGTGCGGCGCCGGTGGGTGACCAGCCCCGTCTCACCATTGGCCAGCTGCACCAGCACGCCCGGCGGGTAGGGTGTGAGCTGCCGGAACACCGCCTCATAGACCATCTGGTGGGGGTCCTCCGCCATGGACTCCAGGATCTCATCCATGGCGTGATCCGCCCGGTAGCGGTTGCGGTAGGCACGCTTGGTGATCATGGCGGTATAGCGTTCCGCCAGGGACAGCACCTTGGCCTCCACCAGCAGCTCGCTGCCGCTCAGTCCCTTGGGGTAGCCCCCGCCGTCAAAGCGCTCATGGTGCTGCTCCACGATCGTCAGCAGCACCTCCTGGTTGATGCCGGCCTTGCGCAGGGCACTGGCGCTGAGTTCCGGGTGTTTCTCGATCACCCGGCGCTGCTCGTCGGTCAGCTTCCGGTTGGAGTTGTTGAGCTTATCCAGGTACGGCAGCAGGGTGATGTTCGCGGTCAGCGCGGCCTGAAGCAGCAGCAGGGTCCGGGTGTCGTCCAGTTCGAAGTGGTAGGCCGCCAGCCAGCAGATGATGGCGTAGAACAGGGTCTGCTCATAGGCCGTGGGTTCCACCGCATAGACGTGCACCAGGCCGATGCAGGCGTCCGCGTCCTGCTGGCACAGGCTCTGGATGCGCCGGGCCAGGTGTTCCAAGCGCTCACTGGCGCGGGCATCCGCGTTCATGATCCGCTCCAGGGCCTGCTCCAGTTCGTACAGCAGGATGGAATACTCGGCGAAGGGGCTGAAGCGCGGCGTGGCATCGTCCTTCTGGCGCTTCTCCGCCTGGCGCTGCGGCGGCTCGTACATGCCCCGCTCATAGAGCCGCTCAAGCTGCCATTCGTTCTGGATGACATACCCCTGGGCCACCAGCAGGTTGCCGGTTTCGTCATAGACTGGCCAGGGCAGTGGCTTACCCACGGTCAGCAGCCCCGGAGCGAGCCGTACCAGATCGGACATCGAATACCTCGTCGGAATACGTCAGGTGTGACAATAAAGCACAGAGGCAATAAAGCACAGACCGACGCCGGATTTTATGCCTCACAGGTTGGCCGGGTTCTCAGTCTCAGCCAGGCCCGGATCCGGCGTGACAGGGCATCCACCCCGATGTTGAGCAGGGCCGTGATCAGGATCAGCACCATGGCCCGGTCAAAACGGATCTCCTGGATGGCGCCCTCCACGTAGAAGCCCAGTGTGGTGATGCCGAGAATGCCCAGGATGGCCGTTTCGCGCATGATGATCTCCCAGCGGTAGAACAGGAACGCCAGGAAGGGGGGATAGACCCTGGGGACCAGCTCCCAGGCATAGCGGTTGAAGCCGATGGGCGCGCCCTTGCGCAGGGGCACCTCATCGCTCATGCGGCCCACCAGATGGCCGATGATGCCACCGTTGTGCAGGGCCAGCGCCACAACTGCGGGCAGCATGGAGGGGCCCCAGAGCTGGAGCAGGAGATAGGCCAGCATGTACTCCGGTGTGGAACGGGCAATGACCAGCAGCACATGGCCGCTGGTACGCCGTACCGGCCCGGTGAAATGCGTGGAAATCAGCGGGAAAGCCAGCAGTGCCAGAACGCCCGTGGCCACCAGTGCCATCTGGGTCAGCAGCAGGGTGTTCCAGATGCCGGGCAGGGCCTGGTTGGCCAGTATCTCCGTGAGCCAGGGCTGGAGCCCCTCCCAGCCTTCACCCTCGCGCAGGGGGCGGGGCACGATGTCCTGGGTCACGAAGCGGGTCACGTTGCCCCAGATAATGGGCAGCCCCTCCCCCAGGAAGAACGGGGCAGCCAGCAGGTAGACGGGCACCAGCCGCGGCCGGAGCCAGAGCCGCATGGTGGCGATCAGCACATAGAACACCAGCAGCAGCGCGCCCACCTGGGAGTAATACCCCTGGGAGAACGCCGCCTCCAGGTGGAAGCCCAGTGTGGGCAGCCCAATGAAGCCGAGTATGGCGGATGAGCGCAGGCCACACTCCAGGCGGTAGGCGGTGTAGGTGCGCAGGTGTGGCCAGGCCTCGGGCACCTGGGTGAAGAAATAGCGCAGCAGGCGGCGGGTGTTCTTCGGAGCCGCCCTCGCCGGCAATGGGTCCGCCTCATCGATGATCTCCGAATAGACCTTGGCGAAGATCCCGGCAAAGGGAATGGCGATGGCCAGAACCCCGGACAGCGGGTGGATCCCAAAGCACTGCAGGAAGATCAGCGCCCAGAAGATCTCATGGATCGAGCGGATGAAGGCGCAGAACGCCCGCACCAGACGGGAGGAGAAAAGGGTGGTCAGCAGGAAGCCGATCACCGCGCCCAGCGCGACCCCGGTAAAGGCGTAGGCCAGGGTGCGTGTGAACGCGGTGAACAGCTCGTTCGTGGCCGTGAGATCCGGTGTGACCAGCCCGTACAGCAGCCGCTGCAGCTCCTGCCAGGGGTTGAGCGTGGTGATCGCCAGGTCCGAGAACGGCAGGCAGGCCAGGGCCACGCCGATGAATGCCAGGGTTGTGAGGCCGGTGCGGGATCGAAGCATGTCAGTAGAGCGGCTGCAGGTCGGCGGCTGTCAGTCGGGCGCTGGGTTCATCCAGGGCGATGTGGCCGTCCTGTATACCGATGATCCGGTCGGAGAAGGCCAGGGCCAGCTCCACATCGTGCAGAGCGATCACCGACGTGGGGTAAGCCTCTGTCAGGGCCGCCATGACGCGCCGTGCCAGCGGGCCGTCCAGCGCGGAGACCGGCTCGTCCGCCAGCAGCAGGCTGCCCTGCTGGTAAAGCGCCCGTGCCACCGCCACGCGCTGGCGCTGGCCACCGGACAGTTCACCGGCGGGTTCGCGCAGCTTATCCCCGAGCCCGAGCCTATCCAGGATACCCTGAACCTCGCCCCTGGGCTTTTTCAGGGGGAACAGCAGGTTGCAGAGGCTGTAGAGGGTGGTGTGGCGGTCCAGCTGTCCCATGTAGACGTTGTGGAACACCGACAGCGTATCCACCAGCCCCAGGTCCTGGGGCATGTAGGCCGTGCCGGATTCCGCCTCGTCGTAGAGCAGGCTGAGCAGTGTGGACTTGCCGGCCCCGCTGCGGCCAACCAGCGCAACACGCTCCCCGGATGCCAGGCTGAGTGAGAGCGGGCCGAGAACCCGCTCTCCTCCATAGCTGGCGGAAAGGTCATTGACGGCCAGTATCGCCATCAGTCGAGCAGACCCGTTTCCCTGCCAACCCGCTTGATGGTCGCGTAATCGTCGTTGCTGGCGGGGATGAACGAGGAGCGCGGGAAGCTTTCCAGCAGCTCCGGATCCTCCATGTTCAGCAGCGCCTGCTGGACCCGGTCGCTGAAGCCATCGCCGAAACGTTCATCGACGTCACCCCGGATGGTCCACTGGTAATCCGGATAGGTGGGCGACTTCCAGATCACCTGGACGTCGTCGGTATCAATCTCACCGTTCTCGACCATTTCTTCCCAGACGCTGTAGTTCAGCGCGCCCACCTGGTAGGAGCCGGATTCCACCAGGCGTGCGGTGCGGGTATGGTTACCGCTGAAGCCGACGCGACTGAAGACCTCTCCCGGCGCCTGGTTGAAGCGTTCGCGGATATAGTGCTCCGGCATCAGGCGCCCGGAGGTGGAACCGCGTGAACCGAAGGTCAGGGTCTTGCCCTTCACCGCTTCCGGGAGCCTGCCGTCGGAGGGTTCAATGCCGGTGCTTTCATGGGCGATGAAATAGCTGCGGAACTCCTGGTCTTCCGCCCCCTGGGCGATGGCCTTCGAGCCCGGCACTGCTTCGCGGGCACGCACGCCGGAAAGGCCGCCGAACCATGCCAGCTGCACCTGGTTGTTGCGGAAGGTGGTTACTGAGGCCGCGTAGGATTTGACCGGGACGAACTGCACCGGTACGTCCAGCTCCGACTCCAGATAGTTCGCGACTTTGGAAAAACGTTCCTCCAGGCTGGTTTCGTCCTGGTCCGGGATGGCGGTGAAGTACAGTGTCGGCGCCGCCATGGCCGGCGTTGCCATAATCAGGGCCGTAAGCAGGCCGGTTATCCATCGCATTGTTCTGTCTCCTTGATTACTGTCGTGTCGAAGGTAACGTAAGGTTCTACGTGTGGCGCGATACCAGCGTTCATCGGCGCCCCCACTAATCTGTAGGAGCGGCCATGGCCGCGATCCCGTTACCCAGAGCCACAAGCCCCGGCACGGGCTCGCGCTCGCGGCCATGGCCGCTCCTACAGCAGGAGGTCGAGTATCTTGCACATCACGCTGATCACCCCCGCCCCGCGCGGTTCCCGCGCGGGCAACCGGGCCACCGCCGAACGCTGGGCCCGCCTGCTGCGGGCCTCCGGGCACCGGACGCGCATTATAACGGAATACGACGCCGAACCCACGGACCTGCTGGTGGCTCTCCACGCCTGGCGCAGCAGTGAGTCGGTGCGCCAATACCGGGCGCATACCCCCTCGGGGCCCCTGATTGTGGCGCTCACCGGCACGGATATCTACCGCTTCCAGCAGACACACCCGGAGGCCACCCGTTACAGCATGGCCGAGGCGGATGCCCTGATCGGGCTGCATGAGCGGGTTGCGGATGACATCCCGAGAGAATTCCATAATCGTCTCCATACCATCTTTCAATCGGCGGAACCACTGCCCAGCCGCAGGGCTCCGGTACAGTCCCGGTTCGACGTGGTGGTTATCGGCCACCTGCGTGACGAGAAGGACTCCCTGCGCACCGCCTGGGCCGCCCGCCAGCTGCCGCAGGAGTCGCGGCTCAACGTGATCCAGCTCGGCCGGGCTCATGATGACCAGTGGCAGGCCCTGGCGGAGCAGGAAGCCCGGGAGAATCCGCGCTTCGACTGGAAGGGGGAGCTGCCCCGCTGGCAGGTGCGCCAGCACATGGCGAAGGCCCGGCTGATGGTGATCAGCTCCGTGATGGAGGGCGGCGCCAATGTGGTCTCCGAAGCCTGCGTGGCAGGCCTGCCGGTGATCGCCTCGGATATTCCCGGCAACGTGGGGCTGCTCGGCGGGGACTATCCCGGGACCTATCCAGTGGAGGACACCACCGCGCTGCGCGAGCAGCTTCTGCGCGCCGAAAACGAGCCGGAATTCCTGGCGGCCCTGCAGAGCCGCGTTGAGGCCCGGGCGCCCCTGTTCCGGCCGGAAGCCGAACAGGCTGCCCTGGAACGGGTGGTCAATGCGGTCATGGACCAATACGGTAAAGAGAATCAAACGTAACCGCCTGGGTGATGCAACATACCCCTGTAGGAGCGCCCCTCGCGCGCGATAGTCTGCGCGATCCGGGGCGCGATCGCGAGCAGGGCTCGCTCCTACAACACAACACGCGATCATTGACGGAGAACGCACGGGATGAACGACCGCGAAAGCCTGATCCACGCCCTACACCATACCCGGGACCGCGTTAAGGACCTGGTCTGCAGCCTGCGCGAGGACCAGCTCAGCGTTCCCTACCACCCGGGCGTGAACCCGCCGGTCTGGGAAATGGGCCACTCGACCTTCTTCTACGAGGTGTTCGTCCTCAACTGGCTGGACGGCACGCCCAGCTACGATCCCTCAATGGACGAGCTCTGGGACTCCTTCCACATGGACCACGAGGACCGCTGGTCGAAGACGCTGTTCCCTTCGCGCGAGGACACGCTCACCTACATGGACACCATCATCCAGCGCATGGAGGACCGCATCCGCAACCAGCCGCTCACGGATGAGGCGCTGTACCTGTACCGCTACGCCATCTACCACCAGAACATGCACGTGGAGTCCATGACCTGGTGCCGCCAGACCGTGGGTTACCCGGCACCGCCGTTCGCGGAGCCCAAGGGCCTGACCGGAGAGGGCGTTGACCAGGATGCGCGCGGCGACGTCACCATTCCCGCCGGCCGCTATCTCATTGGCCTGCCGGCGAACCGGGATTCGGACGCCTACGCCACCGAGGACTTCGGCTTCGACAACGAAAAGCCCGCCTTTGAGGTGGACATGCCGGAGTTCAGCATCTCTCGGACCCTGGTGACCAACGGTGAGTTCCAGAAGTTCGTGGAAGAGGGCGGTTACGAGCGCCCTGAGTTCTGGAGCCAGGGGGGACGCAAGTGGCTGCAGCGTGAGATCAACCTGAACTTCGGCACTGGCGAGCCGCCGCTGATGGGCACCCAGACGCAGCCGTTCCACTGGCGCAAGCGCGATGGCCGCTGGTACGAGCGGGTCTTTGACCAGTGGCTGCCGCTGGAGCCGGGGCATCCGGTGAAGCAGATCAGTTACTGGGAGGCCGAGGCGTTCTGCGCCTGGGCCGGGCGGCGGCTGCCGAGCGAGTACGAATGGGAAGTGGCGGCCCTGGCCAACAAGCCGGGCGAGGAACGCCGGCGTTATCCGTGGGGTAATGAGATGGATCCGGCGAAGCTGGATATGGACCAGCGCTACATGGGCCGTGTGCCGGTGACGGCGTTCCCGGCGGGTGAGAGTCCCTTCGGGTGCCGGCAGATGCTGGGTACGGTCTGGGAGTGGACGGGCAATCATTTCATGCCCTATGACGGCTTCTCGGTGGATATGTATCCGTTCATGTCGACGTTGCAGTTCGCGACGCACAAGACCACCAAGGGGGGTGGTTGTGCGGCGTCGTCCATGCTGATCCGTGGGACTTACCGGCAGGCGTATCATCCGGATCGGTGTGATGTTTATACCGGGTTTCGTACCTGCGCCCTGTAGGAGATGGAATAAAGCGGGCAGGCCTTGATCGGGCCGGAAGGAAGAGGACAACCTCCGCCAATGAAAAACGA
>NZ_CAJXMA010000090.1:0-11117 GCF_913056445.1 uncultured Halovibrio sp. | reverse complement strand
CGACACCGATATCTACGTGTATTGGGCGTCGTACAGCCACCAAACCGGGTTTATCGGCAACCTCGACTCGCACTACGGGGACCACGAGCCGATCCAGGTCGTCGTGAACGACACGACGGGTGAGGTCGAGCGGATCCGCGCGTCGGTCTACCACTGGATCAAAGGCGAGGCGTTCGCCTCCGAGTTCTACAACTACAACCTCATCCATGACCGCCTGAGGGAGCTGCGCCACTACCACCAGACCGGCGACTATGCCCGGCTCAAGCGAGCGATCCGGGAAGGGCTCCATCACGATCTCGGCAACATCTCGAACCCCGCGCTCTACCACAACAGCTATGTGGGCACCAAGCACCTGATCGAGGAATACGTGAACCAGGTGTGCGAGTCCATCAACCTGCTGTGTGACACCCCCATGCAGGAGCTGCCCGAAAGCGAAAAGCTGGGCTTCTTCAAGGATACCCTGCTGAGCTATGGCCGCCCGGCATTGCTGCTCAGCGGCGGCGCCACGCTTGGCCTGTTCCACCTGGGGGTGATCCGCACCCTCTGGGAACGGGATCTGCTCCCGCAGGTCATCTCCGGGTCCAGCGCCGGGGCTGTGATGGCGGCGATGGTTGGAACCACACCGGACGATGAGCTGGACCAGCTTCTGGAGCCGGAACGCCACAACCTCAAGGCCTGGCGCTGGAAAGGCGTGGTCAACGGGCTGCGTGGGGCCGGGTTCATGGACCAGGGCGTACTGGAACAGTGCCTGAGAGAGAATATCGGGGAGTTCACCTTCGAGGAGGCGTTCCAGCACACTGGCCGCTCCACCAACATCAGTGTGTCATCGGACCAGGGCCAGTATGGGGCGCGGCTGCTCAGTGGCTATACCTCGCCCTATATGCTGGTATGGAGCGCCGCTCTGGCCTCCTCCGCGGTTCCCGGGGTCTTTCCGCCCGTGCAGTTGCAGAAGAAGGATCACCAGGGGGCTACGGTGCCCTACATGCCACGCCTGCGCTTCGTGGACGGTTCGGTAGTGAGTGACCTGCCGCGCGAACGCCTGATGCACCTGTACGATGTGAATTTTACGCTGGTCAGCCAGACCAACCCGCATGTGGTTCCGTTTCTGCGCCGGGATCATGGACAGTCCCGGGAGAGCCTCGCCAGTCTGCCCCTGTCACTGCTGAAAGCGGAGATGCAGTTCCATGGCAAGGGGCTGTTCGATGTGCTGAGGCGGCGCATGCGGCCGGAACTTGCCCGCCAGGCCTGCGGCCAGATCTATACCATCATGGCGCAGCAGTACCAGGGGGACGTGACCCTGGCACCGCGCTACCGGATGCGGCACTTCCGGCGCATGATGTCGAACCCGTCGCCGGAATTCGTGCGCGAGATGATGCTGGAGGGGGAACGTGCCACCTGGCCGCTGATCTCCCAGATCCGGACCCATGCCAAGATCTCGCGCACGCTGGAGGGCTGCATCCGGCGCCTGCGCCAGCACAACCGCAAGGGGGCCGAGCTGCACGTAATCGCGAGCTGAGCCTGTACGCTCCGGGAGCCGCCCGCTATCATGAGCGGTCTCTTAACCGACCTTTGGACAGGAGCGCATGCTCAACGAGGATACGAAGGCTGAGATCCAGGCAGCCTATCGGGCCGTGCTGGCCGGCAAGGACCTGCGCGCGCGCTACGGCCAGCGGCTGATGATCGCCGAGATTGCCCGCTACCTCGGTGAGATCACGGAAAACGACGGTCAGCGAACGTCCGCCCACAAGGCCTGTGTTCTGGAAGCCGGAACCGGCACGGGCAAGACCCTCGCCTACCTCCTGGCCGCCATCCCGGTGGCACGGCAGCTTGGCAAGCAACTGGTGGTTTCCACCGCCACGGTGGCGCTCCAGGATCAGATCGTGAACAAGGATCTGCCGGACCTGAAAGCCCATTCAGGGCTGGATGTGAGCTGGTCCCTGGCGAAGGGGCGTGGCCGCTATCTGTGCCTGTCCAAGGTGGAGCAGCGCCTGCATGGCCACGGTAACCAGGACAGCGACACCATTCCGCTTTTCATGCTCCAGGAGGAGCCGGGCGAACCGGCGGAAACCCGCGCTTTCCACGAAAAGCTTTTCTCCAGCTACGCGGCCCGCGAGTGGGACGGCGACCGTGACCACTGGCCGGACCACATCCCCGATGACATCTGGCAGGGCGTGACCACGGACCACCGCCAGTGCACCAACCGCCGTTGCAGCTATTTTGACAGCTGTCCCTTTTTCTCGGCGCGTGCGGAGCTGGAACACGCGGACGTGATCGTCGCCAACCATGACCTGGTGCTGGCGGATCTGGCCCTGGGGGGTGGCGCCATACTGCCCAAGCCCGAGGACACCATCTATGTGATGGACGAGGCCCATCACCTGCCGGACAAGGCCCTGAACCACTTTGCCGCCTCCCTGGGGCTGGAAGGCACACGTCAGTGGCTGCGCAGCCTGAGCCAGGCTCTGGCCCAGCTTCTGCCGCATCTGCCGGCGGACGCCGAGGCGGCCCGCACGGTACAGAAACTGACGGATCTGGCACGGGAAATTGACCCGATGCTGGCGGACGTCCATGAATGGCTCGAAGAAAACACGCCCTGGGAAGGGGGCGAAGACGGTGGTAACAGCCAGTACCGTTTCCCGGGCGCACGGTTGCCGGACGAGTTGAGCACCCGGGTGACCGCACTGCAGCAGCAACAGGTTCAGCTGACGCGGCGTCTGGACCAGTTGGCCGACTTTCTGGATGAAGGGATGGATGAACGCCGGGAAGGCGATATTGATCGCGAGACCGCCGAAGCCTGGTACCCCGTGGTCGGCCAGTTCCATGCCCGGGCAGAGGATCAGTTGCGGCTGTGGCAGGCCTGGTCCGAGGCCGTGCCGGAAGCCGAGGAGGGAGAGGACAGCACGCGTACGCCCGCGCCGGCGCGGTGGCTCAACCGCCGTGGTGGCGAGAATGGCGACATCACGCTCTACAGCAGTCCAGTGCTGGCGGATAATGTCCTGTTCAGTCGGCTCTGGAGCCGGTGTTTCGGCGCCATCCTGACTTCCGCCACCCTGACAGCGCTTGGTCGCTTCGACCGCCTCAGCATGCGTGCCGGGCTGCCGGCGGACAGCCGCTGCCTGGTGATTCCCTCGAACTTCCGCTACCAGGAGAACGCCACCGTGGAGGTGCCGGCCTCAAGTATGGAACCCGGGGATCCGGCCAGCTACGCGGAGCGGCTGGTGGATCGTCTGCCCGGGGTGCTTGAAGGGGATACGGCGGCGCTGGTCCTGTTCACCGCGCGTCGGGACATGCAGAGGGTGCGTGACATGCTGCCGGAGACCTGGCGGGACTGCGTCATCACGCAGGATGACCATACCCGGGCGGAGGTCCTGGACCGCCATCGCCAGCGCGTGGACAACGGCCAGACTTCAATTCTCTTCGGAGTGGCCAGTTTCGCGGAAGGGATCGATCTGCCGGGAACCTATCTGGAGCACGTGGTCATCACGCGACTGCCGTTTTCGGTGCCGGATGATCCGATTGAGGCCAGTCTGGCTGAATGGATCGAGGAAAGGGGCGGCAACCCCTTCATGGAGATCAGCGTGCCGGACGCCTCCATAAGGCTTGTGCAGGCCGCTGGGCGGCTGCTTCGCAGTGAGTCCGACACGGGTCGTGTGACGATCCTGGACCGTCGCATCATCTCCCGGCGTTACGGCAGCATGCTGCTGGATGCGCTGCCGCCGTTCCGCCGTGTGATTGCCGCCTGAGCCCTACCTCAGTCCGTCTGGCGGGCGGGGTGCGGCTCGTAGCTGATGAGACCCTGCTGGCGGGCCATGGCGTAGGCGGCCTTGGGCCCGGTCCAGAGTGACGGCAACAGGATCAGTGATACCGGAATCGCGGTGATCACGATGAACTGTTGCAGCGCGCTGATCTGGCCTTCGCCCATGTACAGCAGAATCGCTGCCATCAGTGCCATGGCCACACCCCAGAAGACGCGAACTGCGCGGTTCGGTTCATCATGGCCGGTGCCCACGACAGAGATCGCGTAGCTCATGGAATCCCCGGTGGTTGCCACGAAGATGGTGGTCAGCAGCAGGATCGCCAGTGCCATGAGCATACCGCCGGGCAGCGCCTGGGCAACGGTGAGGGTGGCCACATCGAACTGGAAGTTCTGCAGCGGCTCGGCCAGCTCGATCACGTCCTGCATCTGGTAGAAGATGCCGGAACCGCCCAGCAGGGTGAACCAGACGGTGGTGGCGACCGGCGCCATGACGGCGACTGCCAGAATCATCTCCCGGATGGTGCGGCCACGGGAAATACGTGCCACGAAGATCGCCATCAGCGGCCCGTAGCCGATAAACCAGGCAAAGAAGAACACCGTCCACCATTTCATCCACCACGCAGGCGCGGTCTCGGAGGTCATGGTGCCCATGCGGAAGAATGAGGAGATGTATTCACCGAAGCCCTGTGTGTAGGCGTTGGTGAGGAAAAGCGTGGGCCCGAAGACAAAGATGACCGCCGCGATCGCGAGTGCCAGCATCACGTTGAACCGGCTCAGCAGCTGTATGCCTTTGTGGATGCCGGTTACCGCCGAGGTTACATAGATTGCACCCAGGGCGATGACGATCATCAACTGAGTGGAGTAACGGTCCTCGACGCCGAACAGAACCTCGAAGCCATAGCTGACCTGCGTAGCAAGGAAGCCGATGGGGCCAACCGTGCCGGCGACCACGGCCACCACGCAGCAGGCGTCCACCACGCCGCCGATCCAGCTGCTCATAATGCGCTGCCCGAAGACAGGGTAGAGCAGGGTGCGGGGCCGCAGCGGGTGCCCGAGATCATAATGGTTGTGCGCCAGGATGATCGCGGTCAGTGAGCCGAGGATGGCCCAGGCCAGAAAGCCCCAGTGCATGAATGACTGGGCAAGGGCGCCGGCCACGGCTTCGGCGGTGCCTGCCTCGGTGTTGAACGCCGGAGGTGTGACCACGAAGTGATAGACCGGCTCGCCGGCGGCAAAGAACACGCCGCCTCCGGCGAGCAGGGTACACATGATCATGGAAAGCCAGCGGAAGGTGCTGATTTCCGGTGTCGTACGGTTCCCCACAAGGGCGCCAGCCGCGGGCGAAATGGCAACCCCCAGGGCAATGAAGAAGGTTGCCAGCAGCAGCAACTGGAAGTATGAGCCCAGGCCCGCCGCTGTCGCGGTGAACCATTCACCGATGCTGTCGGAGACGAGCGTTATGTCGTACAGGGAGAACAGGATGAAGAGAACGATGAACCCGGCGCTGAGGCCGAGAACCACTGGATCACCAAGCCGCCGGTGATCGCTGGGCGACGTGCCCGGAGTCTGTTCGGATGGAGTCATGGGAGCCTCACGACCATAAAAAGTGAAGCGCGGGATGATGACAGCTTGTTACAGGAAATCAATGGTTGACAGTCCGAATGGACAGAAAAAAGCCACCAGGGAAAAAACCGCTGGTGGCTGAACAAGGAGTTCCGTGAGGAGAAATCCGAAAGGCCTGAAATCGAATTCCTGTTGACTCTTCTCACGGTGCCCAATGTAGGGCGTAAGGGGGCGTAGAGGGATCGTCCATAGGGCGTAAAAGGGGAGGAAAAAGGGCGTAAGGCGCTCAAAGTGTGAATTGAGTCACATTGTGAGCCCTGACTAATCGACCAGCCCCAGTTCCCGGGCACGGGCCAGTGCGCCGGTGCGGCTGCTGGCACCCAGTTTACCGTACAGGTTGCGTATGTGGGCCTTGACCGTTGTCTGCGCCACGGACATGCGCTGTGCGATCTCCTTGTTGGCATGACCGGCATGGATCAGGGTCAGCACCTCGATCTCGCGCTGGCTCAGGGGCTCCAGGAGTGCTTCGGTGCTGCCCATGGCCGGTGCAGGTTCTGTCTGGGCGGGCGCGGATTCCGCTTCCAGCAGTGGGTCCAGTTCGCGCAGGAAAGCCAGCGGCAGGCCATGGTGGGGCATACGCCGGTACAGCGCGGCCAGCGCCGGCCCTTCCTCGACAAAGAGTCGCAGGAAACGTTCCCGGGAGGCCAGCTCAAGTGCGCGGTGCAGCATGACGGCGGCCTGTTCCCCGCGGTCGAGGTGATCCAGGCAGACCGCGTATACCGCCAGCAGTTCAATCAGATGTTTGATATGGCGCCCTTTCTCGGTGGACAGCCGCAGCGGCGCCAGGATGTTGATCGCCTCCTCGGCCTGACCGTCCGCGAGCAGCAGCCGCGCCAGCCCGATGCGGGCCTGTTCCCTGTTGATGGGGTTACGGTAGTTGTGCTCCTCAAGCCGTTCCCGCCAGGTCTGTGCGCCAGTGCGGTCGCCCAGCGCCAGGTGGCAGCGCACGTGCAGTGCTTCCAGGCATGGGGGCTCGAACAGGATGGCATCGCGTTTCTGGTCCTGAACACGCTCCGCGTCCTCCAGGTATTCCATGGCGTCCTGGTACTGGCCCCGGGAGAAGGCCAGGTGTGCGCGGGTGTACTGGATCACCACGTGCTGGCCGGGCTCGCTGCCCGAATCCAGGTGCGGCAGCAGCGGGTTCATGTGGGTATCCGCCAGGGTCAGGTCGTTCTTCTCCCGGTGGATCTGGACCATGGCGCTGTTCTGCCAGCAGGAGACCAGGCGGGGCTGTTCGGGGTCCGTGTGATGGGAATTTACCCATTCGCGCACGCTGGTCCCCACGTCCAGTGCCCGGTCCATCTCACCCTGGTAGAACAGGATCCACGCCAGAAGGCCGCCGCTGGAGAGGGTGGTGGCGTGTTTCTTTTCCCGGCGCCCGTGCTCCACTGCGGATTCCAGTGCGTGGGTGGCACTGGCCAGATCCCCGTTGGCGTAGCAGTCCAGCCCGATGCCGTAGTAGGTCACGGACTTGAGGGGGATATTGGTGTGGTCGATATCCTTCAGGACCTGCTGGGTCAGGTGCTGGGCACTGGAGTGGTCGCTGCGGGTGCGCGCCATGTAGGAACGGATCAGCGCGATCTCGTTGTGCAGTGCCAGCGCCACGTCGGCGTTATCGTCTGAATTGGCAACACGGATGTCCAGCGCGTCTTCAAGCTGCTCCAGCAGGGGCTCGATGTTGTTGAGCCGGTTCAGGAAGAACAGTGCCCAGATCTGGAGCATCATCAGGCGTGGATTGCGGGTGGTCCGCTCCTCCGGCAGGTACTGCAGCCACTTATGGACCAGCTCATGGAAGCCGGTGTGGATCAGGTTGTTGCCGTACTGTTCCAGCACCTGTTCCAGCCAGTCCCAATCCTCCAGCTGAAGCAGCTGTACGATGGCCTCCTGCAGGTAGTCCTCGTTCAGCAGCCAGCGGATGGCCCGGGCCTGCAGTTCCCGGTAGGCCTCCGGCTCGGTCTGGCTGAAACGCTGGGTCAGGGCTTCGCGGAACAGGTCGTGGTAGCGGAACCACTGGTCGCGGGTGTCCAGGGGAATGATGAAAAGATTCGCGTGAACCAGCTGCTCCAGAACCGTCTGGCTGTCGTCGCGTTCCAGGATACTGTTGCACAGCTCCGCGCTCAGGCGCCGGCAGACGCTGGTGCGCAGCAGGAAATCCCGCACATCCGGTCTCTGCTGATCCAGTATTTCGGTCAGTATGTAATCACTGATCTGGCGGCTGTGATCGCCCTCGCTGAGTACAGCACGGGACAGGCTGCTGGAGTTCATGCTCTTGCCAGACAGGGCTGTGAGCTGCATGGCGGCCGCCCAGCCCTCGGTTCGCTGCCATATGGCGCGGACCTTCTCGTCGTCCAGCGCAAGCCCCATGTAGTTGTTGAAGAAGGCGCTGCACTCGGATTCGGAAAAGGCAAGGTCACTGGCGTGCAGGCCCTCCATCCAGCCCTTGACCCGCCACCGGGAGAGCGGCAGGGCCGGCTCCGTGCGTGACAGCAGAACCAGGTGCAGCGCGGGCGGGGCATGATCCACAAGGAAGGTGATCTGGCGCTGGATGTCGGGATCCTGGATCAGGTGATAGTCGTCCAGTATCAGGTTGGCGTGCTCGACTGACTGGTCGATGAGCGTGTTGATGAACGCGGTCAGGGCGCCCTCTATGTGCTCCGCACCGGGCGTGTCCAGATAATGGTGGATGGACTCCTGGTGCCCCAGGATGGTGTTTTCCAGAGCGCCGATGACGTAGGACCAGAAACGGCGAGGCTCGTCGTCCTGTTCATCCAGGGACAGCCAGGCAACCGGCTGGTCATGGGCCGCGCACCACTGGTTCACCAGTGTGGTCTTGCCATACCCGGCCGGGGCCGTGATGGCGGTCAGGCGCCGTGCCGCATCGGGCTGAAGCCGTTCCAGGAGACGGGGACGGGCGATGGCACGGGGGTCCGCTGCCGGGCGCATGAATTTTGTGGCCAGTAACATCGGCAAGTCCCTGATCCCGTTCCTGTGCTCAGTGTCGCATTGTCGGGGCTGGAGGTTGCATGTTCAAGATGCTTCGTGATTAGGAGAGCGGGACAGGCTGCAAAAAAAATGGAATAATACGCTATATTCTTAGATCAACGTAAAAGCATTGGAGTCGCCGGGCATGAAGCTGCAGCAACTGCGCTATATCTGGGAAGTGGCACACCATGACCTGAACGTTTCCGCCACGGCTGCCGAGCTGTTCACCTCGCAGCCCGGGATCTCCAAGCAGATCCGGATGCTGGAGGATGAGCTCGGGGTCGAGATCTTTGCCCGCTCGGGCAAGCACCTGACCCGGATTACGCCCGCGGGTGAGAGCATCATCCGCGAGGCGGGCGAGATCCTGCGCCGTGCCGATGGTATCAAGCGTATTGCCCAGGAGTTCAGTGACCAGAACCGGGGTGAGCTGCGGATCGCGACAACCCACACCCAGGCCCGCTATGCGCTCCCGAAGCTGATCCGCGAGTTCATGGCTGAATACCCGGAAGTGACGCTGCACATGAACCAGGGCACGCCCTGGCAGATCTCCGAGATGGCGGCGAACGGGGTGGTGGACTTCGCGATTTGCACAGAGGCCCTGGACCAGTTCCATGACCTGATCATGATGCCGGGTTATCGCTGGAACCGCTGCGCCGTGGTGCCGAAGGACCATCCACTGGCCGAGTTGAAGACCCTGACACTGGAGGAGCTGGCCAAGTACCCGCTGGTGACTTACGTGCAGGGATTCACCGGTCGGTCACGGTTGGATCAGGCCTTTGAGAGCGTGGGGCTGACACCCAAGGTGGTGTTCACGGCTTCGGATGCGGACGTGATCAAGACCTATGTGCGCCTGGGCCTGGGCGTGGGGATTGTAGCCCACATGGCCCACGACCCGGAGGTGGACACGGATCTGGTGGCGCTGGACGCCCAGCACCTGTTTGAGCCCAGCATCACCCGCATCGCCTTCCGCAAGGGCACCTTCCTGCGCGCCTACATGGTTGATTTCATCCAGAGGTTCGCGCCCCACCTGAGTCGGGATCTCATTGAGGCCGCTGCCCAGAGGACCTCCCAGGTCGAGCTGGATGAACTCTTTGAGGATGTGGTGCTGCCCAGCTACTGAGTGGGGGTCACTCAGCGCTGGAACTGGCGATCACGTTGCCGGCGTGCAGACCGCATTCCTTCTTGGTGGCCTCTTCCCACCACCAGCGGCCCTCGCGTTCGTGCTGGCCCGGGAGGATCGCCCGGGTGCAGGGCTCACAGCCAATGCTTACAAAGCCACGGTCGTGCAGCTCGTTATAGGGCACTTCCATGGCACGGATGTAGTCCCAGACGTCCTTTGAAGACCAGTTGGCCATGGGGTTGAACTTCACCAGCGGCCCATTGCGCCCCTCGAAGGATGTATCCTGCTGGACCACGGGTACATCGTTGCGGGTATCCGGGCTCTGGTCCTTGCGCTGCCCGGTGATCCAGGCATCGAGGCCCGACAGCTTGCGCCGAAGTGGCTCGACCTTGCGGATGCCGCAGCACTCCTCGTGGCCGTCCTCGTAGAAGCTGAACAGACCCTTCCTGTTGACCAGGTCCTGAACCGCCTGTGCATCCGGGAACAGGATCTCCAGGTCGAGTTCGTACGCCTGCCGCACCTTTTCCACGAACCGGTACGTTTCCGGGTGCAGGCGGCCGGTGTCCAGAGTGAAGACACTGAAGGGTTTTTTAAGGCTGTGCGCCATGGCGATCAGGGCCACGTCCTCGGCGCCGCTGAAGGAGATCGCGATATTGTCGAACTGCTCCAGTGCGGTTTTGATGATTTTCCGGGGCGAGGCGTCCGCCAGCTCGCTGTTGAGACTGTCGATGTCCATCAATGGAGTTCCGTGATCGGCGGTGAATTCAGCACCATCAATTCTAACATCCGGGACGCCTTATTACCCGTGCATTCGGTTCAGGCTTTATTTATGATGACGCTCCCAAAAAACAATACTGGCAAGGGCACAGGGTAAAAGGAGGCGTTGTGGAGCTGGCCTGTCTGGATCTGGAAGGGGTTCTGATCCCGGAAATATGGATTGCGTTTGCCGAGAAAACCGGGATACCGGAACTCAAGGCCACGACGCGGGACGTGCCGGACTATGACCAGTTGATGCAGCAGCGGCTGGCGCTGCTGGACCAGCACGGCTACGGACTCCCGGAGATCCGGGAAGTCATCGGGGAGCTGGAACCCCTCCCTGGTGCCCGGGAATTCCTGGAATGGCTGCGCCGGCATTTCCAGGTGGTGATTCTTTCGGACACCTTCTATGAGTTCGCCATGCCCCTGATGGAGAAACTCAGCTATCCGACGCTGCTCTGCCACCAGCTGAGTGTGGGCGAAGACGGCACTATTCTGGATTACCATCTGCGCCAGCCGGATCCCAAGCGCCAGGCGGTGCGTGCCTTCCAGCTGCTCAACATGAAGTGCATCGCAACGGGCGATTCCTACAACGACACCACCATGCTGGCCCAGGCTGAAGCAGGGATCCTGTTCCACGCGCCGGAGAATGTCATCCGGGAATTCCCCCAGTTCCCGGCCGTGCATGACTACGAGAGCCTGAAACAGGCCTTTCTCAACGCCAGTACCGCCCAGCACGATTGAGCTCCCCTGTAGGAGCCTGCCCCGCAGGCGATCTCTGATACACGGAATATGGATCGCCTGCAGGCAGGCTTCTCTAAAGCGGGCGTCGGGATCAACCCACGCCCGTTGACTCTGGTTAAGGATTGGGTTCGACGAGCT
>NZ_CAJXMA010000089.1:0-11199 GCF_913056445.1 uncultured Halovibrio sp. | reverse complement strand
TTCCCGTCCAGCCCTGCCGCACTCTCCGCCCCGGTCTAAGGTTTACTCCGTAGCCAACGCCTCATGGAACATCGCCGGCGTCCGCTCCGCCTCGACGATTCCAGCACGCACCAGGAAATTCCCAAAGTACTCCCCGGCCTCCCGCTCAGCCGCATACCGCTCCAGCATCGGATCGAGGATCCCCAGAATGGTCGCCTCATCGATGTTTTCACGGTAGAGCCGATTCATGCGCTCACCCTTATGGTCCGCCCCCAGGTACAGGTTGTACTTGCCCAGCGCCTTGCCGGTCAGGCCGATCTCACCCAGGTAGGGCCGCGCGCAGCCGTTCGGGCAACCGGTCACCCGTACGTTGAGCGCCTGATCCGACAGTCCGTGCTTGGCCATAAGCTCATCCAGCTTTTCCACCAGCGTCGGCAGGTAGCGCTCGGACTCCGCCATGGCCAGGGCACAGGTCGGGAAGGCCACGCAGGACATCGCATTGCGGGCCAGCGGCGTGGCTTTAGTGCCATCACGCAGACCGTACTGATCCACCAGGCGCTGGATGGTGTCCTTCTGCTCCGGGGTAACGTTAGCCAGCACCAGGTTCTGGTTACAGGTAATACGGAACTCACCCGTATGCACTTTGGCGATTTCACGCAGGCCAGTACGCAGCGGGTAACCATCCCAGTCTGCGATCCGGCCACTGTCGATGTGCAGGGTCAGGTGGCTGTTGCCGTTCTCACCTTCGACCCAGCCAAAGCGGTCACCGTTGTGATCGAACTCATAGGGCCGCGCCTCTTCCATCGGCTGACCGTGGTACTCGGTGAACTTCTCACGGAGCCAGTCCAGGCCATGGTCATCAATGGTGTACTTGAAGCGCGCGTGGGAACGGTTGGTGCGCATGCCATGGTCGCGCTGGATGGCGGTGATCGCCACGCAGGCATCCGCCGCCTGGTCCGCCGGCACAAAACCGGCGACTGTGCCCAGGCGCGGATAGGTCTCGGGCTCGCCGTAAGTGGTGCCCATGCCGCCGCCCACAGCGATGTTGAAGCCACGCAGCTCGCCGCCTTCAACAATGGCGATCAGGCCAATGTCGTTGGCGAAGACGTCCGCGTCGTTCTCCGGCGGAACCGCCAGCGCAATCTTGAACTTACGCGGCAGGTAGTAGTAGCTGTAGAAGGGCTCTTCCTCTTCGCCCACACGGTGCACGCACTCCTCGCCCAGCCAGATCTCGGCGTAGGCACTGGAGCGCCACATCAGGCGCTCACTGATTTCATCGGAGAGCCGGTGAATCTCCGCATGGAGCTGCGACTCGTGCGGGTTCACGTTGGAAACCACGTTGCGGTTCACATCACCGCAGGCACCCTTGGAATCAATCCCCAGGGCGTTCACCCGCTGCATCAGGGTGCGCATCTTGTTCTTGAACACGCCATGGAACTGGAACGTCTGGCGCGTGGTCAGCCGCAGTGTATGGTTGGCGCACTCATCGGCCACCTCATCCAGGCCCAGCCACTGGGTTGGTGTGAGCACCCCGCCCGGCAGACGCAGACGCACCATGTGCATGTACAGCGGTTCCAGCTTCTGTTTGCGGCGCTCGTCGCGCACGTCGCGGTCGTCCTGCTGGTAACTGCCGTGGAACTTGGTCAGCTTGGTGTCCGCTTCCGCGATGGCACCCGTGGCCTCATCCGCCAGGCTCTCCGCAATGGTGCCACGCAGGTAGCGACTCTCGCGCTTGATGATCTCGGCTTCTGGGAGTTTATCGGCCATCAGTACACATCCCGTTGGTAACGTTTCTCGCGGGCAAGATCCCGCAGGTATTCGGTGGCCTCATCACGGCTCTTGTTGCCTTCATGGGCAATCACGTCGATCAGGGCCTCGTTCACGTCCGGTGCCATGGCATCCGCATCGCCACAGACGTAGAGGTAGGCGCCGTCCTGCAGCCAGCTCCAGAGCTCCGTGGCGTAGTCCCGGATCCGGTTCTGGACATACACCTTCTCCTCCTGGTCCCGGGAAAAGGCCACGGTGAGGTGATCCAGCAGCCCCTGTCGGCGCCATGTCAGCCACTCGCTCTGATAGAGGAAATCCATGTGGAAGTGCTGCTCACCGAAGAACAGCCAGTTCCGCCCCCGGGCGCCACGTTCCTCGCGCTCCTGCATGAACGCCCTGAAGGGCGCCACGCCGGTTCCCGGCCCGATCATGATGACAGGCGCATCATCATCTTCCGGCAGCTTGAAGTTCTTGTTCGGATCAATATACACCGGAACCGTGGCGTCGTCCTCAAGCCGGTCCGACAGCCAGGTGGAGGCAACGCCCTCCCGTTCCCGGTTATGGGATTCGTAACGCACCGCCGCCACGGTCATGTGGACCTCTTCATCCACCGCCGCCTGACTGGAGGCGATGGAATAGAGACGGGGTGGCAGCTTGCGCAGCATGCCTGTAAGAGTGTCCGCCCCAAGCCCTTCCGCCGGCCAGGTTTCAATCAGATCCAGCAGATCACGGCCACGCATCCAGTCCGTCAGTCCCGCCTGGTCGCCCACCAGCTTCTGCAGTTCCGCATCCCCGCTGTAAGCCGCCCACTGTTCCATCAGCGGCTTCGTGAGCACGGTGATCTCACGGTAATGCATCAGGGCCTTGGACAGAGTGGTCTGGGTCTCGCCCAGTGAGACGGTCTCTTCCGGGTCCAGCCCCAGTTTTTCAATGATGGCTGCCACCAGGTTGGGGTTGTTCTGGGGGTAGATGCCCACGGCGTCGCCGGGCCTGTAGGTCAACCCGGAATCCTCCAGGGAGAGCTCAATGTGGCGCGTCTCCTTGTTGGAGCCACGGCCGTTGAGCACCAGGTTCTCAAGCACCGGCGCCGGGAAGGGATTCTTGCGGTCGTACTGGGACTTGCCGGGCGCTCCGCCCGCACTCTGCCCACTGCCAGCGGAGACTGCCGCACCCGCCTTCGCCTCGATGGCATCCAGCATGGCCGTCACCCAGGCCTCTGCCGGGTCATCGTAGTCGACGTCGCAATCCACCCGTTCAACCAGCTGGCTGGCACCCAGCTCCGCAAAGCGCGCATCAAAGTCCTTGCCGGTCTGGCAGAAATGCTCGTAGCTGGTGTCCCCCAGCGCCAGCACGCCGTAATGGACGCCCTTGAGCCCGGGGGCCTTGCGGCTGTGTATGAACTCGTGGAAGTCCAGGGCGCCGTCCGGCGGGTCGCCTTCGCCATGAGTCGACGCCAACACGGCCACGAAGCTCTCGCTCTTGAGCTGGCGGGGTTTGTAATCCGCCATATCCACGACCGAGGCCTTGATGCCCCGGGCACTGGCCTGCTCGCCGAGCATCTCGGCCACACCCTCGGCATTGCCGGTCTGGGAGCCGTAGAGCACGGTCAGTGAGGGCGCTTCCACGCTGGCCGCCGCAGCGGCCCCACCGGCGGAGGGCTGGCCGGTCTGGGCGGCACGCCAGCCGGCCAGATACCCGGAGAGCCAGTCAATCTGGTGACCTTCGAGGTTACCCAGCACGTCATTGAGCTGTCGAGCCTGCTCGTCGGTCAGGGGTGAGTTGCTTGAT
This sequence comes from uncultured Halovibrio sp., assembly GCF_913056445.1. Classification (NCBI taxonomy): domain Bacteria; kingdom Pseudomonadati; phylum Pseudomonadota; class Gammaproteobacteria; order Oceanospirillales; family Halomonadaceae; genus Halovibrio; species uncultured Halovibrio sp. The sequence goes on along the minus strand of NZ_CAJXMA010000089.1, from coordinate 7,665 downwards.
GATAGAGTCATCAGGAATAAGCACCTGTTTTCCAATAGCACGATGGCCTAAAGGATAACAGGCAGAGGTTATCGCTTTAACCCATTTATCACTCTTTGCTTATGGGTTTTGCCGATATCAGATAATGGCTTACTAGGTGAACGCAAAAAGCCGGCCTGCGCCACACTGGCACAGCCACAGTAACGGTTGCCCCGAGACGCGGCGGTAACCACGCTTACTGGATGTCCGCCCCGACCCGGACAATTTTCATCGTGTTCGTGCCCCCCTGGGCATTCACGTAGTCGCCCTTGGTGATCACCACACGATCCCCCTCTGCCACCACGCCCCAGCGCACCAATTGTTGAACCGCCAAAGCGTTCGTCTTCTCATTGGGAATCTCGAAGGCATCAAAGGGAACCGTCTGAACCCCGCGCAACAGGGCCACGCGATGCTGTGTGGCATGGTGTCGCGAAAAGGCGAAGATGGGCAGGCTGGACTTGATCCGGGACATCAACCTGGGTGTTGCCCCCGACTCCGTCATACAGATAATGGCTGTAACGCCTTCTAGATGATTCGCCGCATACATGGCGGATAATGCCACCGCCTCGTCCACATGCGCCATGGCTTCATGGATACGGTGCTGGGACTGACCCATGGTGGGATGCTTTTCAGCGCCCAGGCAGATCCGCACCATCGATTTCACTGCCTCCAAAGGATAGTCGCCCACCGCTGTCTCAGCAGAAAGCATGACGGCATCGGTGTAGTCCATCACCGCGTTGGCCACGTCGGAAACCTCCGCACGGGTCGGCATGGGACTGGTAATCATGGACTCCATCATCTGGGTGGCGGTGATGACACCGCGGTTCAGCACCCGGGCGCGATGGATGATGTGCTTCTGAACACCGACCAACTCAGCATCACCGATCTCCACCGCAAGATCGCCCCTCGCCACCATGACCACGTCGGATGCCTCAATGACCGCATCCAGGGCGGCCTCATCATGGGCCAGTTCGGCACGCTCAATTTTAGCAACCACCCCCGCTTCAGAGCCGGCCTCTTTCAAAAGCCGGCGCGCCGTATGCAAGTCCTCGCCACTGCGCACGAAGGACACCGCCACGTAGTCGGCCCCCAATCGGGCGGCCGTCACAATATCCTCTCTGTCTTTGGCCGTAAGCGCATTAGCGGACAACCCACCGCCACGCTTGTTCAGTCCCTTGTTGTCGGAAAGAACACCGCCAACCAGAACCCGGGAAGTGATGCTGTTATCGCCCACCGACACCACCTCCATTTCGATGGCGCCATCGTCCAGGACCAGAACGTCCCCCGGCGTCACGTCATCAACCAACTGTTCATAATCGATGCCCACCTGCTCGTTGGTGCCGGCATCCTTCGCCAGGGTGGCGTCCAGCACGAACGACTGGCCGGCTTTCAGGGTTACCTTGTTCTCCCTGAACCCCGAAATCCGCAGCTTCGGGCCCTGGAGATCCGCCAGCAGCGCGACAAAACGCTGCTGGGCAGAAGCGGCTTCCCTGACCCGCTTGGCCCGATTGATATGTTCCTGAGCACTGCCATGGGAGAAGTTGAGCCGCGTCGCATCAACCCCCGCCCGTATAATCGCGGCAATCGATTCGGCCGAGTCCGTGGACGGGCCGAGCGTTGAAACTATTTTGGTTCGCCTGAGCATTGAGTTGGTCCTATGATTACCCGGGGATCACGTGCCCCATTCAGTGTCGTACTTGGCCCTTACTGTAACGTGCCTGCCACTGGCATGGGTATCGCGGGCGCCCAATCGCGGCATAAAGGCTGGATTGATGATCACCCAAGTGACGGCGGCGGGTCTGGCAAGCGAAAATATGGCGCTTTTGCGTCCCCACAGTGTGGACTGCAAGTACGTACCCCCAGGAGCCTGTTTAATGAACGCCGTTGTCCTGGCCATCCTTGTGATGGTTTCCCTGAGTCTTGCCCGTGTTTCCGTTGTCTTCGCCCTCATCGTGGCCACCCTGGTGGGCGGTCTTTGGGCAGGCATGCCTATTAACGAGATCCTGAGCGCATTCAATGACGGACTGGGTGGGGGCGCCAAGGTGGCCCTTTCCTACGCCGTTCTTGGGGCCTTTGCCGTGGCTCTTTCCCGTTCCGGGATCACCCAGCTGCTGTCGCGCAAGGCGATTGAGAGGCTGCATCTTGATGGAGGAATTCCACACCGCCAGCGCATCATCCTGATGGTGCTGGGAGTCCTGCTCGCCGCAGCTATAAGCTCACAGAACCTGATCCCCGTGCATATCGCCTTCATTCCGGTTCTGGTTCCCCCGCTGCTGAAATTCATGAATCACCTGCAGCTCGACCGCCGCGCGGCGGCCTGTGTCATTACCTTCGGTATCACCGCTCCCTATATGCTGTTACCAGTGGGCTTTGGCTCCATCTTCCTTCACGACCTGCTGCTCGCAAACATCAACGAGAGCGGCGCGGACATGGGACTGGCGGTGACCGAGGACATGGTACCGCTGGCCATGGGCATCCCCATCAGCGGCATGGCCATCGGTCTAGTCGTGGCGGTGTTATTCAGTTATCGCAGCCAACGCACCTATGAAGACCGCGACCTTGCCCACGGGGATGAGACGCCAGAGGAAGCTGCCAGCCACCTGAAGCTTTGGCAGAAGGGGGTATTGGCGCTATCACTCATCGGCACAGTCACCGTTCAGCTGCTCAGTGGTTCCATGGTTGTTGGCGGTATCTTCGGCTTTGCGATCCTGTCGGTGAGTGGTGTTTTCCACTGGCGCGAGCAGGATACGGTCTTTACCGAAGGCATGCGGATGATGGCACTGGTGGGGTTCATCATGATTTCCGCTTCCGGCTTCGCCAGTGTCATGGAGGCCAGTGGCGCCATTCAATCACTGGTGACCAGCTCCACGGATATCATAGGTAACAACCCCGGACTGGCCGCCCTGGTCATGCTGGCAGTGGGTCTGTTTATTACCATGGGGATCGGCTCATCTTTCTCAACGATCCCGATCATTTCATCGCTCTATGTGCCGCTGGCACTGAACTTCGGTTTCTCCCCCATGGCCACTGTGGCACTGGTTGGAACGGCAGCCGCGTTGGGGGACGCTGGCTCACCGGCATCCGATTCCACCCTGGGCCCAACGGCGGGCCTGAATGCCGACGGCCAGCACGACCACATCTGGGACAGCGTGGTCCCAACCTTTATTCACTACAATATCCCGCTGATTGTCTTCGGCTGGATTGCAGCCATGACGCTCTAGCGCTCAATGAAGCGCCTGGCCTGCAATGCGGGCCAGGCTAATCCACCTACATGATCAACTCACGCAGATCGCCCAGAACGCTCGACAACAAAGCACTGAAGCGGGCTGCATCCGCCCCGTTGATGGCCCGGTGGTCGTAGGACAGCGACAGCGGCAGCATCAACCGTGGCTGGAACTGGGTGCCATCCCAGACCGGCTCCATAGAGGCTTTTGAGGCGCCAAGAATCGCCACTTCGGGCGAGTTCACGATCGGCGTGAAAGCGGTACCCCCTATTCCCCCCAGGCTGGTGATGGTGAAGCAGGCACCGCTCATGTCGTTGTTGGTGAGCTTCTTGTCCCGAGCCTTGCCGGCCAGCTCCTGGGCTTCTTCCGCGAGCTGCCAGATACTTTTGCGATCCACATCCCGGATCACCGGCACCACCAGCCCATTGGGTGTATCCACTGCGATGCCGATGTGGCAGTAGTGCTTCTGGATGATCTGCTCGTTCGCCATATCCAGTGACACGTTGAACTGCGGATAGGTGATGAGCGCATGGGCACAGGCCTTCATCAGGAAAGGCAGCAGCGTCATTTTCACGCCCCGCTTTTCGCCCTCGGTCTTGTGATCCTTGCGGAAGGCTTCCAGATCGGTGATATCGGCCTTCTCGAACTGGGTGACGTGCGGCACGTTGAGCCAGCTGCGATGCATGCCCTGGGCGGTCAGCCGCTGGATCTTGGTCATGGACTGGCGCTCGACCTCGCCGAACTGGCTGAAGTCGGGCAGTGGCACCTCTGGAATGCCGGCACCACCACCGGCAGGCTTGCTGCCACCGGACTGAAGCTGGTTGCGCACCCAGGACTGGACGTCTTCCTTGAGAATGCGCCCCTTGGGTCCGCTGCCCTTGATCTGTTGCAGGTCCGCCCCGAACTCGCGTGCGATGCGGCGTACGGCGGGACCGGCGTGGACGCGTTTGCCGGAGGGCTCAGCGGTAGAGGGTGGTTCGGGGCTCGGGGCCGGACTGGAGGCTGCTTGCTGGCTGCCAGCGTTATCGCGAGCGGAGCTCGCTCCTACAGTGTCTTCCTGCGCCGCGCTCTCTACTGCGCCTTGCGCCTTGCTGCCTGTGCCTTGTTCCCCGCTTCTCGCTCCTTCGTCCCCGGAGCCCGCCACCTCCATCGTCCCGACGACATCGCCTTCCTTCAGGGAGTCGCCTTCTTTCACGTCGAGGCGGGTGATCTTTCCGGTGGCGGGAGACGGCATTTCGACGGTGGCCTTGTCGGATTCCAGCTCCAGCAGGGGATCCTCGGCATTCACCGAATCACCCACGCTGACGAGCACGCTGACGATCTCCACCGAGTCCGCACCGCCGAGTTCTGGGACCCGGATGGTCTGCTCGCCGCCGGAAGCTCCAGCATCTGCGTTCTGGGGCTCATCGCCATCGCGAGCGGAGCTCGCTCCTACAGATGCGTCATCGTCTCCTGCCGATTCCGCGTCACCGCCGGCCTGCTCGCTGTCGCCTGAGTCGCCGCCCTCGGCGGTATCCATCATACCTACGAGATCCCCTTCCTTGAGGGAATCGCCTTCCTTCACATCCAGGCGGGTGATCTTTCCGGCCGCGGGTGCCGGCAGCTCAACAGTGGCCTTGTCGGATTCCAGCTCCAGCAGTGGATCCTCGGTGTTCACCGAATCGCCCACACTGACCAGAACCCCTACAATCTCAACCGATTCCGCACCGCCCAGCTCGGGAACCCGGATTTCCTGTTCACTCATAGTGCCGTGCCTCCTTCTGCCGCCGGATCAGGTGGACGCTGGATTGGGTTTGTCGCCATCGATGCCGTACTGGTTCATGGCCTCGATAACAGTGGCCTGCTCCACGGTGCCTTCCTCAGCCAGCGCGTTCAGCGCGGCCGTAACCACGTGGTAGCGGTCCACCTCGAAGAAGGATCGCAGGTTCCAGCGGGTATCGGAGCGTCCGAAGCCATCGGTGCCAAGCACATGGTAGGAGGCCGGCACAAAGGCACGGATCTGCTCGGACTGCAGCCGGATATAGTCCGTGGAGGCAATCACCGGCCCCTTCTGATCCCTGAGCTGGTCGTGCACCCAGGAGGTGCGGTTTTTCTTGTCCGGGTGGAGGCGGTTCCAGCGCGCGACGTGCTGGCCGTCACGGGCCAGCTCGCCGAAGCTGGTCACGCTCCACACGTCGGAGCCCACCTTGAACTCCTCCTTCAGCATCTGTGCAGCCGCCCTCACCTCGTTGAGGATGGCGCCACTGCCCAGCAGCTGGACCCGGGGCGCCTTGTCCTTCGCCTTGCCCGCGACGTTCACGGTTTCCAGCTGGTAGAGCCCCCGGATGATGCCTTCCTCCGCCCCTTTCGGCATGGGCGGATGGGCGTAGTTCTCGTTGAGCAGCGTGATGTAGTAGTAGATGCTTTCGTTTTCCTGGTACATCCGGCGCATGCCTTCCTGGATGATCACCGCCACCTCGTAGGCGTAGGTGGGATCGTAGGTCAGGCAGTTGGGCACCACGTTGTGCAGGATCAGCCCGTGGCCGTCCTGGTGCTGGAGGCCCTCGCCGTTGAGGGTGGTACGACCGGAGGTGCCCCCCAGCAGGAAGCCGCGCGCACGCATGTCACCAGCCGCCCAGCACAGGTCGCCTACCCGCTGGTAGCCGAACATGGAGTAGAAGATGTAGAACGGCAGCAGCGGGTAGTCGTGGTTGCTGTAGGCGGTCGCGGCGCCGATCCAGGCGGACATGGCGCCGGCCTCGTTGATGCCTTCCTGAAGGATCTGGCCTTTCTTGTCCTCCCGGTAGTACATGATCTGGTCCCGGTCCTCGGGCGTGTACTTCTGGCCCTCGGAGGTGTAGATCCCGGTCTGGCGGAACAGCCCCTCGATGCCGAAGGTGCGGGCCTCGTCCGGCACAATGGGGACCACGCGCTGGCCGACCTGCTTGTCCTTGAGCAGGATGGTGAGCATGCGCACGAACGCCATGGTCGTGGACATCTCTTTTTCACCGGTGCCTTCGAGCAGCTTGTCGAAGGTCTTGAGCTCGGGGATCTTGAGCGGGCTCGAGTCCCGGCGCCGGCGCGGCAGGTGGCCGCCGAGCTCACGCCGGCGTTTCTGCATGTACTGCATTTCGGGGCTGTCCGCCGCTGGGCGGTAGTAGGGCAGCTGGTCGAGCTCGTCGTCGTTCACCGGCACGCCGAAACGGTCCCGGAACGCTTTGAGCGCGTCCTTGTCCAGCTTTTTCACCTGGTGGGCGATGTTCTGTGCTTCCGCGCCCTTGCCGAAACCGTAGCCCTTGATGGTGTGCGCCAGGATGACCGTGGGCTGGCCCTTGTTGTTCACCGCCTCGTTGTAGGCGGCGTAGACCTTGTAGGGGTCGTGGCCGCCGCGGTTGAGTGCCAGGATGTCATCATCGGTCAGCTCCTTGGCGAACTCCGCCAGTTCCGGGCTCTGCCCGAAGAAATGCTTGCGGGTATAGGCCGGCCCCTGGCTCAGGTAGTTCTGGAGCTCACCGTCACAGGTGCGGTCCAGAGCCTCCTGGAGCACGCCCTCGGTGTCCTTCTCGAACAGGGTGTCCCAGTGGCGGCCCCAGACCACCTTGAGCACGTTCCAGCCGGCACCGCGGAAGATGCCCTCCAGCTCCTGGATGATCTTGCCGTTGCCGCGCACGGGGCCGTCGAGGCGCTGCAGGTTGCAGTTGACCACGAAGATGAGGTTGTCCAGGTTCTCGCGCCCGGCCAGGCCGATGGCGCCCAGGGTCTCAGGCTCGTCGCATTCGCCGTCGCCCACGAAGCACCAGACCTTGCGGTCGCCACTTTCCACCAGCTCCCGGTTGTGGAGGTACTTCATGATGTGGGCCTGGTAGATGGCCTGGATCGGGCCCAGCCCCATGGAAACGGTCGGGAACTGCCAGTAGTCCGGCATCAGCCAGGGGTGGGGATAGGAGGAGATGCCGTTCTCGAGGGTGTCCTGACGATAGTGGTCGAGCTGCTCCTGGCTGAGCCGCCCTTCCAGAAAGGAGCGGGCGTAGATGCCCGGGGCGGCGTGGCCCTGGAAATAGATCAGGTCCGGTTCGCGCTTGTCATCGCCACCGTGGAAGAAATAGTTGAAGCCCACGTCGTAGAGGGTCGCGGCCGAGGAAAAGGTGGAAATGTGGCCGCCCAGATCACCGGGCTTCAGGTTGGCGCGCATCACCATGACCAGCGCGTTCCAGCGGATCAGCGAGCGGATGCGGCGTTCCATGAACATATCGCCGGGCATCCGCGCCTCGTCCATGGGCTGGATGCTGTTGCGGAAGGGCGTGGTGATGGCGTAGGGCATGGGCGTGCCCGCGCGGGTCGCCCTGTCCGAGAGTTTCGAAAGCAGGTACTCCGCCCTCTCAACCCCCTCGTACTCGATAACCGATTCCAGTGCCTCCAGCCATTCCCGGGTTTCGACCGGATC
>NZ_CAJXMA010000088.1:0-11283 GCF_913056445.1 uncultured Halovibrio sp. | reverse complement strand
TCGATATTCGCCTTTTCCTTCGCACGCCGCTCCCGCGCACAGGCGCGACTGCTGGAGGAACAGGCCATCCGTGATCCGCTGACCGGTGCCGGCAACCGGCGGGCCCTGGAAGAGGAGCTGTGCATCGCCATCGCAAGGGTCCAGCGGAGAGAATCCGGTGCCGGCCTTCTGATGCTGGACCTGGACCATTTCAAGGAGATCAACGACCGTTACGGCCATGCCAACGGCGATGAGGTGCTCAAGCGGTTTGCCGATCTGGTGCGTACCCATTCAAGGCATGAGGACCGCCTGTTCCGGTTCGGGGGCGAGGAATTTGTCCTGCTGCTCAATAACGTCCGGGATGAAAGCATGATCCTGGCCGCGCGCCATATCCAGCAGACCATAAGGGACCGGCTCAACACTCACGGCCAGCCCGTGACATGCTCGATTGGGGCCGCCCTGGCCTCGCCCCACGATGACTGGGAAAGCTGGCTTCACCGGGCGGACAATGCCGTCTACCAGGCCAAGACCTGGGGTCGGGACACCATCATTGTGGCGGATCATCTACCGGCAGGAAGGCGTTGATCTCGGCCTCGGTCAGGTCCCGGTAATCCCCCGGCTCCAGGCCCGGATCCAGATCGATGGGGCCAACCCGCTCACGATGCAGCCGGACCACGCGGTTACCCACAGCGCCCATCATGCGCTTGATCTGGTGGTAGCGCCCCTGGGTCAGGGTCAGCCGCAGTTCAGCCCTGCCGAGGCGCTCAATGTCATGGGCCACGGCAGCGGTATCCTCGCCCCTGAGCATGATGCCTTCTTCCAGGCTCGCCAGGGTTTCATCGTCAATGGGATCGGCAACCCAGACCCGGTAGGTCTTGGGGAACCCGTGGCGAGGCGAGGTGATGCGATGACTCCACTCGCCGTCAGTGGTGAGCAGCAGCAGACCAGTGGTGTCCTTATCCAGCCGCCCTACAGGATGCAGTCCGCGGCGCAGTTCCGGTTCCAGAAGATCCAGAACAGTGGGGTCGTAGTCGTCCTTCGTGGCACTCACCACGCCGGTTGGCTTGTTCAGCATCAGGTACCGTTCACCGGACTCCCTTTCCAGCTGCTGATCGTCCAGGAAAATCGCTTCCTCAACGCCGATCCGGGACTGGGCTTTCAGCCCCCCGATTTCACGGCCTTCGACCTCGATCCGACCGGCCTTGATCAGCTGCTTGGCTTCCTTACGCGTGATGCCGGTCAGCCGGGCAATCAGAAAATCGAGCCTGCGGCGCCGGCGTTTCTCAGGCTCCGTCATGGCAGCACTGCCTTCTGGGTTGATGCATGATTACTGGCGAGAAACCCCTCATTCTACATGAATGCCCCACCCCCGATGAGGGTTCTGACAGCATTTAAAACACCGTCGGCTAGGGGGATTACGCTATTGTACTACCGTCTGCAAACGCTACACTCAGTGCTCGGGCCCCAGTAACAAAGGCCTTTACCGATCACAGATTCAACAGGTGGGACAGATATGATTGTACGGGACATCAAGGACATCATCGGAACCGAGCGCGAGGTTGAGGGTCCGGGCTGGGTCAGCCGCCGGATGCTGCTGAAGAAGGACGGCATGGGCTTCTCCTTCCACGAAACCATCATTCCCGCGGGTGCCGAACTCCACCTGTGGTACAAGTACCATCTGGAAGCGGTCTACTGCGTCGCCGGTAACGGCAGCATCGAGGACCTGGCGACCGGCGAGACGCATCAGATCTACGACGGTGTCATGTACGCCCTGAACAACAACGACCGCCACATCCTGCGCGGTGGAACCGAGGACATGCGCCTGATCTGCTCCTTCAACCCGCCGGTTACCGGCCGTGAGGTGCATGACAAGGACGGCGCGTACCTGCCTGACGATTCCTGACACAAGCCGGCATCCTCCGCCCGGAGGGTGCCATTTTTTGCAAAAATTGACTCCTTGAACTTTAATCAGAGCGTCCAATCCACCAGCAAGGACAGCTTTGATCATGCCCAATGGGCAATATGAAGTTCCCAGCGGCATAGCCAGCCTGCCATTTGTAAAGAAGCCGCTTCTTCCCATACTGCTCCTGACTGCAGTCATGGCCGCTTCCACCCTTGTCCACAATGCGGAGTATTCGCCCTTTCTCCAGCAGCACAGCGCCGAGAACGGGCGCACCGCACCACTTGACCTGACCTACCGGGAAGGCTCCATTGCGGAACTCCACCAGGAAGGCTGGCTGCGCTCTGACAGCGGATGGCGTCCCACCACACCTTCCTACTCCGCGCTCGGTTTTACCGCTCAGCCGGTCACCTTCCGGCTGAAGCTGAGTAACGCGTCCCGGCGGCCACTACAGCGGTGGGTGTCCGTGCCAGCCCCCTACATTGATCGGATCCGCGCAGCCAGGCTGAACAAACATTCGGGCCCGCTGATGCCCATGCGAACCCAGGGCAGCCTGCAGCCGTTTTCCAGCCGCCTGATTCCCCTACCCTCCTTCCATTGGCCGGTCACGATACCCGCCAGCGCCACCATCACGCTGTTTTTCGAGGTTTCCGATGCTGGCCCCACGGTCTTCCCGGTATCGGTTCACGGGGATGATGGTCTGGTCCACAGCAGCGTTAAGCGGGCAACCATCAACGGCATCCTTCTTGGGCTTTCCCTGTTCCTGCTGGCCATCAATCTTTTCCTGACCCTGCGGTTCCGCACAGTCATGCTGGCCTGGCTGACGGTTCTCACGGTTTCCGTCATCCACATCCAGCTGGTTCTCAATGGTTTCGGAGCATGGCTTTTCTGGCGGGGGATGCCAGCGCTCGACGCGGTCATCACCACGTCCATGCTGACCACCCTGATCGCATTCGCTCAACACACCCTGATTGCCCTGCAGCCACCGCGCCTATACAGGCATCTGCTTAACGGCCTGTCCCTTGCAGCTCTCACACTCATTCTTGTCGAGTTCACCGGAGCAGAACTTCCGATACAGGCAGTTACCATTATGCTGGGCATTCTGGGGTGCGTACTCTCCCTGTTCATTGCCGCCAGCCGTTTCCGGCACTCGCTCTACGCACGGTATTTCACGGCAGCGGTACTGATCCTGACAGCCGGCCTCATCACCAGCACTCTGCGTACCGTGGGCGCGGTGCCCGTCAACGTGTTCTCGGATTCAGCCTTCTCACTGGGTACCATTCTCTCAGCCGTCGTTCTTGTCGCCGCCGCCGTCCACTTCTTCTGGCGCGAGCAACGGCTGAGGCGGATCGCCGCCAGCGAAAGGGTCACAGAGCAGGAGCGCCGCCTTGCCGTTCAGAACCAACTGGAAGACAGCCTCCGGAAACACAAGGTAACCGGAAGACCCAACCGCTCCGCTCTGGAAGCCAGCCTGGCCAATCAGACATCGGGAGAACTCCAGATTGTGGTTCTCCGGCTCAACCGATTTCACGAGATTGAACACGTGGTTGGTCACCAGGTTGCAGAAAGGTTCGTGCGGGATTATCTGACGAGCCTTGAAAACCATCTCAGGCAGATGGGACCGGATACCGTCCGCTACATCGACAGCGCTCCTGTCGTCTCAATCGAAACAATGGATGCAGCGTTCGTTCTAACCCGGAGGATCGACAGGGAGGATCCATTCTGGCAGCAGCTCATCGACTTTGCGGCACCGGATTGCCGCTATCAGGGATACACCCTGAACTGGCGATGCTCCATTGGGGTCGCCAGCCTGCCCGATCATGGCGACAGCATCCAGGAGGTTCTGTCCGCAGCCGGCTATGCCAGTCTCCAGCAGGAGCCGATCAATTTCTACGACAACGCGATTCATGAACACCAGAAACACCAGCAACTGTTGATGCTCGATCTGGAAGATGCTTTCCGCTCAGATCAGATCCAGCTTGCCTACCAGCCGAAGGTAGACATCGGTACCGGGCAGCCCGAATCCGTGGAAGCCCTGGTGCGCTGGTACCACCCGGAGTTCCAGATGATCCCACCGGGTGACTGGATTCCGCTGGTCGAGGAACTCGGCAGCATAACCCGTGTGACCCGCTGGGTATTGAACCGCGCGGCCAAAGACCTGGCCCAGGTCCGGGAGCACTTCGGCCAGCAGACCCGCACAGCCATCAACATTTCCTCCAGGGATCTTTCGGTCCCGGAACTCGCGGATGATCTGGAAAGGATTGTCCGGCATCAGGGCTGCACACCGGATGATTTCATCCTCGAAGTCACCGAGACGAGTGTCATCCGGGATCTGGCGCTCACCACTGATCGCCTGGGGCAGCTCCGACACTGTGGTTTCGGTATTGCGCTGGATGACTTCGGTACCGGAACCTCATCATTGTCCGCCCTGACTGAATTTCCACTCGATGAGGTGAAGATCGACCGCAGTTTCCTGACGAGGATACTCTGGGATCAGCAGCGCCAGAAAGTATTCCGGGCCACGGTCGAACTGGCCCAGTCGCTGAACCTGCGTACGGTTATTGAAGGTGTGGAGGATGAGCAGACGGTCCAGTGGCTCGAACAGTTCAGCGGGCTCAAGGGCCAGGGCTACTTCTGGGGATACCCAACCGTGCCGGAATCCTAGGCGGCCTGCCTCTTGGCCAGCGCCCTCAACACCACCTGACACTGATTCTCCCCATAGGTTTTCAGGCACTGCGCAGCCCGTGCCGCATCCCTGGCCAACACCGCCTCGATGGTTTCACGCATGCAGTCCACGGACTGTGTCAGTTCCGTGGTTTCCTCACGCAGTGCCATGAATGAGTAACGCTGCAGCAGTGGCATCAGATCCTCGATGGCATCCGTCAGGTACCGGTTGGTGGTCAGTTTCAGTCCTTCCCGGGCGAGGTCGAACGCCAGTTCATGCACCCGCTCCCGATCCTGCTCTTCCGCCTGTGCCTCAAATTCCCTGCTGATCGCCAGGAAGGGCTCAAGCTGGCCGGTCTGCCAATTGTGGGCCACGTCGCTGGCCAGACGCCCCAGAAGCAGAAAAAGGAAGTCGTAGAGATCACGCACATCCGCCTCGCCCACATCGCACACCCGGGCACCACGGCGTGGCTGGATCTCCACCAGATGCCAGCCCTGGAGAAGCCGGAACGCTTCACGCAGGGAATTAGTGCTGACCTCCAGCTCCCGCGCCAGTTCACTCTCGGGTAAGCGCTCCAATGGCTGGCGCTGCCCCCGGATGATCTCCAGTGAAAGGTGATGGGCGATGCGCTCACTGAGACTGAGCTGTTGCGGTAAGGCCATACTCGGATCGTCCTCTGGTGCTGTGCTGACGATTCTACATCAATCCGCCCCCACCCAAAACATGAGTTGTTTGACAATTCATGAGCTCAAGGATTAGCCTGAATCCACAATCACACAAACCGCTTACAATAATGACAGGAGGATGCCCCGATGCTTTCCCGAGTCCCCCCGCACGTCATGGTGCGCATCAAGCGCTACGCCTACCTGCTGGTACTGGTAGTACCCGCGATCGCGGCATGGGTCACCTGGCAGTTGACCCAGGGTGGAAACACGCTTTTCTGGGCCTGGTTCCCGGCGCTCTTCATCTTCGGGTTCATTCCCATACTCGATTACATCATTGGCAAGGATCCGGCCAACCCCGACGAGGAGGTTGAGGTTCCGGACATGACGAAGGACTGGTATTACCGGGCTCTCACCCTGGTCTGCGTGCCCATACATCTGGCCGTTGTCATCTATGCCGGCTGGGCATTTGCGACGGTGGAGATGGGGCTGGCCGCCCAGATTGGCTGGTTGGTATCAATCGGGGTGGTCGGTGGCATCATGGCCATCAACATCGGCCATGAACTGATCCACAAGGATACGAAGCTGGAGACATGGATCGGCGGGCTTGCCCTTGCCAGCGTGACCTATGCGGGTTTCAAGGTGGAACACATCATGGGTCACCATGTGCACGTATCCACCCCCGACGACGCCAGCTCCTCGCGCTACAACCAGGGCGTCTACGCCTTCCTGCTGCAGGCCTTCCCGCGCAACTTCATGAATGCCTGGAGGCTTGAGGCCAAGAAACTGCGCCGCAAGGGCAGGAACCCCTGGGGGCCGGCCAATGAGCTGATCTGGTGGTATGCGATTTCAGCCCTGTTCGCGGTCGCGTTCACGGTGGCCCTGGGCTGGACCGGGCTGGTGTTCTTCCTGGCGCAGAGCTTCTTCGCCGCCGCCACACTTGAGGTAATCAACTACATCGAACACTACGGGCTGCATCGCCGGGTTCAGGAGAACGGCCGTTTTGAGCGGGTCACACCGGCTCACAGCTGGAACAGCAACTACCTGCTGACCAACCTCTTCCTGTTCCACCTGCAGCGCCACTCGGATCACCACGCTTTTCCCCGCCGGCGCTACCAGGTGCTGCGCCACTACGATGAGAGCCCACAGCTGCCGGGCGGTTATGCAGCCATGTTCGTCCTGGCGCTGGTGCCACCGCTGTGGAAGAAGGTGATGAACCCGCGGGTGGAGGCCTACTACGAGGGCGAGCTGGATCAGCTGTTCCGGGAACAGAAGCCCTACAGCAAGGCCTGATCCGCTCTACAGACGCTGCCACAGGGACTGGTAGCGTGGCCACCAGGGATGGGCGGCTTCCAGCTGGGCCGCCAGCTGGAAAAGCGTGCTTTCATCCCCGTGGGGTGCCCCGAACTGGACCCCGACCGGCAGCCCTTCATCCGACCAGTGCAGCGGCACCGACATCGCCGGCGTACCAGTGAGATTGGCAAGCTGGGTGAAGGGCGTCCGCGCCAGGTTCTCCTGGGCCAGCTCCTCGACCATGCCACTCTTCAGCGCCAGACTGCCGGCGCGCAGTCCCACCAGCATCCGTGCGGCGAACTTCAGGTGCGTGGGCGTCTCAAGCTCTCCAATCCGTGCCGGTGGCTGACCGGTGGTGGGCGACAGGTAAAGATCGTAGTCGCCGAAGAACCGCCCCAGGGCCCTGGCGAAATCGTTCCAGCCACGGCGGGAGCGCACATAGTCGACAGCCCGCATACTGCGCCCCAGGGCACCCAGCAACCGGGTCTCGATCTCAAAATCGCTGTCACTGGCCCCAGTCTGCGCCCTGGCCTCTTCCATGATGGTCGAGACCTCGCCGAAATAGAGGGTCAGGTAGGCGCGAGCCATGGCCATGCCATCAAAATCAGGCATGGCCGGCTCCACGTGATGGCCCAGTGCCTCGAGCTGCCGCGCCGTCGCCTCTACCGCTTCCACGCAGTCATTATCCACCTCCGAACCGTAGGGGGATTCGGTGAAGAAGCCAATGCGCAGAGGCCGGGGGGAAGACCGGATGGCGTCCGCCCAGCGTTGTTCAGGAGCCGGAATCGTAAAGGGGTCACCCTTCGGATTACCCGCGATCGCATCCAGCATGGCCGCGCTGTCGCGTACGCTGCGGCTGACCACGTGATCCACGCTCGCTCCTGTCCAGGCTTCGCCCAGATAGGGGCCGGGTGAAACACGCCCGCGCGAGGGTTTGAGGCCGAACAGCCCGTTGTAGGCAGCGGGAATACGGATTGATCCGCCGCCATCGTTGGCGCCGGCCATGGGCACAATGCCAGCCGCTACAGCTGCGCCGGAGCCGCCACTGGAGCCGCCGGGTGTGCGCTCCGTATCCCAGGGGTTGCGGGTCGGGCCCCAGAGCCGGGATTCGGTGATGGCCTTGAGCCCGAGCTCAGGCGTGGCCGTGCGCCCCATCATCAGCAGACCCGCCTGGCGCCCCCGCCGGATGTATTCGGAATCCTGGTCCGGAACATACCCCAATAGCGCCCTGCTGCCCATGGTACTGGGCATGCCCGCCATTTCCTGGGCCAGATCCTTGGCCAGGAAGGGGACACCGGCAAACGTACCCCCGGCCTCCGGCTGCTCCTGGCGGACCTTTTCAAAGCGCGGCTGGCAGATCGCGTTGAGCGCGGGGTTGATCTGTTCCGCGCGGTTGATGGCCGCATCCACTACCTCGCCCGGCCGCACCTGGCCCTCGCGGATCAGGCGCGCCAGCCCAGTGGCATCCTGCCCGGTGTATTCCTCCGGTGTCATGACCGCCCTCCGTTTGTTGTTATCAGCTCGCCGCCTCGGCGCGGGTCGGAGCATTATGGTCCCGGGCCAGCATGATGTAGAACCCTGGCAGCACAAAGAGTGTGAAGAAGGTCCCGAAGCCCAGGCCGGTGGCCACCGTCAGGCCAATGGCGAAACGGCTCACTGCGCCCGGCCCCGAGGCCAGCAGCAGCGGCACCATGGCCACGATCAGCGCCAGGGAGGTCATGATGATCGGGCGTAGCCGGATGGCGGAGGCTTCGATCGCCGCCTCGCGGACGCTCATGCCCCGGTCCTTCTGAAGCAGGTTGGCGAACTCCACGATCAGGATCCCGTTCTTGGCCACAACACCGATCAGAGTGATCAGCCCCACCTGGGTGTAGATGTTCATGGTGGCCACTCCGAGCACGATGAAGATCATGGCACCGGCCACCGACAGGGGCACCGACACCAGTATGATGAACGGATCCCGCCAGCTCTCGAACTGCGCCGCCAGCACCAGGTAGATCACCAGCAGCGACAGGAAGAAAGTCATCATGAGCGCACTGCCCTGCTGCGCCAGCTGTCGGGACTGGCCCTTGTAATCCGTACCAAAGCCCTGGGGCAGGGTCTCGCCGGCCAGATTCTCCATGTAGGCCATAACATCCCCCATGGCAGTGCCCGGCATGGGAACCCCCTGAAGTGTGATGGAATTGAGCTGATTGAACTGGGTCCGACTGGAGGGTTCCACCCGTTGCTCAAAGTCGATCACCTGGTCCAGGGACACCAGCTGACCGGACGCGGACCGGACGTAGTAGTCGCGCAGTTTCTCCTGATCACTGCGGAAGGGCCGCGAAACCTGCGGGATCACATCGTAGGCCCGCCCTTCCATGTTGAAGCGGTTCACGAAGCCCTCACCCAGCATGGTGGACAGTGTCTCGCCCACATCCGCCATGGACAGACCGAGGTCCGCCACGCGCTCACGGTCCACACTGATTCCCGTCACCGGGCGGTTATAGTCAATGCTCTTCTC
This sequence comes from uncultured Halovibrio sp., assembly GCF_913056445.1. Classification (NCBI taxonomy): domain Bacteria; kingdom Pseudomonadati; phylum Pseudomonadota; class Gammaproteobacteria; order Oceanospirillales; family Halomonadaceae; genus Halovibrio; species uncultured Halovibrio sp. The sequence goes on along the minus strand of NZ_CAJXMA010000088.1, from coordinate 2,281 downwards.
CAGGAAGATGAAATTGCCGCTCTGGTTGGCCTCCTGCAGCATCTCATCGGCCACCTCGTTGAGCTGCTCAAAGTCGCTGCCGGTGGTCAGCACGAACTGGAACGGCAGCCCGCCGCCGGAAGCCGGCAGGGGCGGGCGCGGGAAAGTCGCCACACGCAGTCCGGTCACCCGGTCCATTTCCTCCTGGAGCATGGGCTGGACCTCGAACTGGGAGATCTCACGCTCACTGCTGGGCTTGAGCTTGAAACCGCCGAACACTTCATTGGGCGCCGTAGCCCCCATGAGCATGAAGGACTCCTCATACCCGGGCAGCGTCTCGAACCGTTCCTGCATCTCGGCGCCGTAACGCTCGAGATAATCCAGGTTCGCGGTCTGTGGCCCGGTGCCCTGATAGAAGACAATGCCCTGGTCTTCGTCCGGCGCCAGTTCGCTCTGGCTGAAGGTCACCATGAAATAGATCGCCACCAGTATGGCCACACCAAAGTAGGCGATCACAGGGAGGCTGCTGACCACGCTGGTCAGCGCCCGGCGATAGGCATTGGACAGTCTCTCGAAGAAGGACTCGGCCATGCGTTCAAAGCGCCCGGACTCCCCGGCTGGCTTGAGAACGTTGGCAGAGAGCACCGGCGACAGCGTCAGGGCCACAACACCGGAAATGACCACGGTTGCCGCCAGCGCGAAGGCGAATTCCGTGAAAAGCGCCCCCACAAGACCGCCCATGAAGCCGATGGGGGCGAACACCGCCACCAGCGTGGTGGTCATCGCGATGATGGGCACCGCCATTTCCCTGGCGCCGTTGATGGCGGCATCAAAACGCTTCTCGCCCCGCTCAACGTGGCGGTGCACGTTCTCCACCATGATGATGGCGTCATCCACCACCAACCCGATGGCCAGCACCATTGCCAGCAGGGTCAGGAGGTTCACGGAAAAGCCCATCAGCAGCATCAGGAAAGCGCCCCCGATCATGGACAGGGGCACGGCCACGGAAGGCACAACGGCGGCACGGATACTGCCCAGGCAGAGGAAGATCACCACCAGGACAATGATCAGCGCCTCAACCAGGGTGTAGATCACTTCGTTGATGGAATCCTCGATGAACTCCGAGGCATCGTAGGGCAGGTCAACGTTCAGCCCCGAGGGCAACTGGGATTCGATGCCGGGCAGCTCACTGCGCACCCTGTCCGCCACATCGAGCGGATTGGCGCCCGGCGCCAGCTCGATCGCCAGGTAGGTCGCGGGGCTGCCCGCATAATAGGAAATCTGGTCGTTGTTCTCCGCGCCCAGTGCCACATCCGCGATGTCCTCGAGCCGGATCAGGGTGCCATCCACCTCCCGGACCACCAGCCTGCGGAACTGTTCCGGATCCGCGATGTCGGTATCCGCATCCAGGCCCACTCGGATCAGGTCACTTTCGATGGACCCTACTGCCGCCTGGTAGTTGTTGGCCCGCAGTACATCGACCACTTCACGGGGCGTGATATCAAGACTGGCGAGCCGGGTGGGATCCAGCCATACGCGCATGGCATAGGTGCGCCCGAAAAGGTCAGCCTTGCCCACACCGCTCAGCGCCTGCAGCTGGGGCTGCACGACACGTGTCAGGTAATCGGTGATCTGCGACACCGGCAGCGACTCGCTGTGGAAGGCGATGTACATCAGTGCCGTGGAATCGCCCGTTTCCGATTCAATCACCGGATCCCGGGAGGCCTCAGGCAGTTCGTTGCGCTGGCTGGCCACTTTCGCCTGGATCTCGGAGAGCGCGTCATTGGCGTCGTAGTTGAGGTCCATCTTGGCTTGAATGATGGAACTGCCCTGGCGGCTGGTCGCCGTCAGGTAATCAATGCCATCCGCCTCGGCAATGGCCTGCTGCAGCGGCGTCGTGACGAAGCCCTGCACCAGCTGCGAGCTGGCGCCGGGATAGGCGGTGGTCACGGTGACCGTAGTGCTTTCGAGCTCCGGATACTGCCGGATCTCCATTTCCATGGCCGAACGCACGCCCAGCAACAGGATCAGCAGGCTGACCACCGTCGCCAGTACCGGCCGGTGGACGAAGATATCGGTGAATCGCATCAGCCGTCTCCCTGTGCTGCACCACTGCCGCTGTCCTCAACGGTCGCTCCGGGCCTGTCATCCTCATCGGCGATCTGCACGCGCTGCCCTGCCCGCAGGCGCAGCAGGCCATTGGCAACGATCCGTTCTCCGGATTCAAGGCCGGACGCCACCTCCACCACGCCGTCACGCTCAGCGCCCGTCTCAATGCTGCGGCGTTCGGTCACCAGCTCGC
>NZ_CAJXMA010000087.1:0-11466 GCF_913056445.1 uncultured Halovibrio sp. | reverse complement strand
GCCATGAGCGCGAACAGGTTGGAGGTGGTGCCGCCCGGGCAGGCAGCGATGATCACCAGTCCCACGGCGATCATGGGCGACAGGTTGAAAATCGCGATGATCAGGAACGCCAGTGCTGGCATCACCAGGATCTGGGCAATGGTGCCGACGATGATCCCCCGGGGGTACACCGCGACCTGGCGGAAGTCCCTGGGCGTCAGGGTCATGCCGATGCCGATCATGATAATGAACAGGGAAAGGGGCAGTCCGATGGAAATCAGCGGGCTGGCTTGCATGGGGTGCGTCCTTTTTGACTTTTGTTATTGTGAATCCGGGTTCAATAATGCCGGACCCATTGGGAAAAGCCAATCAGGGCGAGCTGGAATCTGGAAACGGAATGTAGCAGCTGAAGGAAGGATGGAAACTGAGGGCGTCCATGCCCTCATGTTCCTGTGGGTCAGTCTTTTTTCTCTTCGCCTTCAGGCTTGTCGGAACCCTGGTGGCCAAGGGGAGAGGCCGTATCCAGCCGCGGGTGGTTGTCCATGAACTCACGGTGCGGATCGTCCAGCGCATCCAGCTTCTGCAGCGTACCCTTGATGGCGTGAATGGCTGCCAGAACGTCCTGGGTATTCCCGGACTCGGAAATGGTGTGCATGTTCCGGATCGGGAAGCCGATGGAGGTGGCTGCGCAGTCCACGCTTGCCAGCACGCCGGCCATGCCGTCAGTGCCGGTGTCCGGGCCCACCACGTCGCGCTGGAAGGGGATTTCCTGCTCGCGTGCCGTGGTCTCAAAGAAGCGGTTGAGCTGTTCGCTGGCGATGGCGCCCACGGACATGGTGAAGCCCTTGCCCATCTCCTGCGGGTTCATGCGCCGGTCCCCGATGCCCGGAGCGGCCTTGTAGTCGTGGTTCACGTCCACGCCGACCAGCGCATCCGGCTTGAGTTCACCGGCCAGGACGCGGCTGCCGAAGCGCCCGATTTCCTCGTAGGTGGCCATGGCGTAGAGCACCCTGATCTTCTCGGTGCCGCCGGCTTCCGCCATCAGGCGCGCCACTTCCGCAGTGGTGAAGCAGCCCAGGCCGTTGTCCAGGTAGGCGCCATAGAAGGTGTTGGGGCTGAAGCCCTTGCGGATGGGGCGGTCGAGCAGGATGGAGTCACCGGGGCGCACACCCAGGTTCTCGACCTGCTGCTTCTTGTTCTCGCCATGGATCTGCAGCTCCAGGTAGAGCTGTTCCTTCTTGATGCCCTTGTCGCCACTGCGCACATTCGGGTCCGCGAAGTGGATGGCGCCGAGGGCTTCCACTGTGCCGCCCTCGATCACGCGATAACTGCCCGGGTTCTCGGGGTCCTCGCTGAACAGCTTCACCTCGTGGCCGATCAGCGTGGTGGGCAGGAAGGAGTCGCTGTTGATCCAGATCTTGCCATCATCGCCGATGCTGCGCACCTGCATGCGGATCTTGTCCGCATGGCCGATGATCATGACCTTGAACATGTCCTCCCGCCCCGGGTGGGTGTCCAGCACAATGCCCGCATGGCCTTTGAACTGGTGGATGTGCCAGTCCTTCGGCGATACACGCTCAAGGTAGGGCTTGAGCACACCATAGGTCATGGCCGCCTCGATGCCGATCGGACTGGGCGCGGCCAGGATGTCGCGCATCAGCTCGAACTGGTCATCGGGCATGGGAGTATTCCAGGGCTGGGTCGATTCGGTCATCGCGTTGTCTCTGCCTTCTTTTTCAGGGGTTTCCGGTTCTGGAGTGAGTCTACCAGCCTGAAAGGATACCCCCTAATCCCCGAGACTGGCCAACCGTAAATTAAGATGCGCAATGCAAATAATATGGTGGAAAATGATGGCTCGGTGTAGAGTAAAAGTGCCATTCCATGTTCAGTGAATTCTGATGATGAAACCGCCAGTGCTGGTCATTCTGGGCCTGTTTTTGCTGCCCCGCCTCGTTTTTCCGGAAGACCGGCCGGAGATAGTGATTGCCGCGGATCAGTGGTGCCCCATCAATTGCCTGCCGGATAGTGATCGCCCGGGGTTCATGATTGAGATTGCGGGTGAGATCTTCAATGAAGCGGGCTACCGGGTCGTCTATCGGCTTATGCCCTGGTCCCGGGCCATTGTTTCCGGGCGTGAAGGGACGATTAATGCCATTGTCGGCGCTTACCGGGGCGATGCGCCGGGGTTCGTGTTTCCGCTTAACGAGCAGGGGCGGATCGGGTCTGCGGCACTGTTTACCCGTGCCGGGAGTGACTGGGTCTACCAGGATCTGTCGTCACTGGAGCAGGTCCGGCTCGGGACGATCCTGGACTACGACTATGGCGAATCGCTCAACGGCTATATTGAGGCGCATTCCCAGAGTTACCGGGTCCAGGTGATGACTGGCAATGACCCCCTTGCCAAGAACATTGAGAAGCTTCTGAGGGGCCGCATTGATGTGGTTGTGGAGGCGAAGCCCGTGTTCCGGTATCTCAGCCGTGAAATGGGCGTGGAGGGCGAGGTTCGCCATGCGGGTGAGGCCGCGCCTTCCGAGGACGCCTACATCGCTTTTTCCCCAGGGCTTGAGTCATCGCCTGAGTACGCCCGGATCCTCTCCGAAGGCATGGAACGTCTGCGGGCCAGTGGGGAACTGGCTCGGATCCTGGCACGCTATAATCTTGACGACTGGAAAACCGGAGAGTGACCAGGGGCTTTTGGGGGGCGGTGTGGAGTGGATTGATAGCGGAGCTCTCTAGGGATAATCGAAATCGGTAAGAACACCGGCGTCCTCGACCGTCAGAAACCAGCATTGGGCTGGGTACTTCTGGATGAGCACTCGGGCCCCCTGGTCGCCCGAGAGGCTGCACAGCTGTGACCAGTAGGCGCGTCCGAAGATGACCGGGTGGCCGGGCTGCCCCTGGTGGATCGGGCGGGTGATGCCGTCCTCCGTCGCCTGCTCACAAAGGGCGTTCAGGGTTTCGAGCTGGACCCAGGGCATGTCCCCGAGACAGATGGCTGCTGCTCCGATCCCGGACAGTGACGGGTCGGCACTCAGGGCCCGGAAAGCATCGGCGATGCTGCTGCCCATGCCGTCGCCGGCATTGGGAGCCCTGATGGTGGGAACATCCGGTGGCAGGTTGAGGTTGGCCGGGACGTCAGTGGCGCCAATCACCACGCGTACATCCCGGAACCCCATGCGGAGGTTTTCAAGCGAAGCCGCCAGCAGCGTGCGTCCGTCCGGCAGGGCAGCCACACGCTTATCCGCATCGCCGAAGCGCCGTGAGGCGCCCGCCGCAAGGACGAGCGCGACCACGTCATTGCTCATCAGCCCGCAAGCTGATCATTAACGGGCAACTGGCGGATACGCTTGCCGGTGGCGGCGTAGATGGCGTTACAGACCGCCGGCGCCACCGGTGGCAGCCCCGGTTCACCCACACCGCCCATGGGCAGCTCCGGATCGTTATTGACCAGGTGTGTGCGGACCTGCTTCGGGGCATGTTCCATGCGGGGCACGTTGTACTGGTGGAAGTTGTTCTCCTGCACACGGCCCTCCCGGAAGGTTATCTCGCTGTGCAGGGCAATGCCGATGCCCATGACGCAGGCGCCTTCGAGCTGGGAGCGGATGCGCTCCGGGTTCACCTGGAAGCCGCAGTCGAAGGCGATGTCCGCGTTGTGGATGGTCACGCTGCCGTCATCGCCGACTTCCGCATCGATCACGATGGCCGTGTAGGACTGGAAGCTGTGGTGGAAAGCAAGCCCCAGGCCACGGCCCTTGGGCATGTCACGCCCCCAGTCCGCCTTTGCGGTCACCGTCTCGATGACATTGCGCATACGCCCGGTGTCAATCACGTAGACCGATGGATCCTCGCCGTAATTCCAGCTGTCGCCGAAATCGCGGGGATCGATCCTGCGTGCTGGACCCAGCAGTTCCAGCAGGTAGTCCCGGTGGTCCTTGCCGGCCGCCTCGGCCATCTCGGCGGCAAAGCTCTGGATGGCGAAGGCATGGGGCAGGTTGTAGACCGAACGGAACCATCCGATACGGGCGTGGGACTCGGCTTCCGGGTTCTCGAGCTGGATGGCGGGTACATCGAACGGCATGGTGTTGAAGCCCATCCCGAGCTCAAAGCCTCCCTTGTGCTCCGGGTCCTCCTGGAACAATGAGGTGATGGTCGGAGACAGCGTGCGGTGACGCCAGCCTTTGGCTTTGCCGTCCGCGTCCAGGGCACCTTCCAGCCGGTCCACGGACAGGGCATGGAAATAGGCGTGATGAACGTCGTCTTCGCGGCTCCACTGAACCTTGACCGGGCGCCCGCCGGTTTCCTTTGCCAGAAGACCGGCTTCCAGAACATAGTCGGGCTTGGACTTGCGGCCGAAACCGCCACCCAGGAGCGTCACATTCAGCGTGACGTCCTCCTTGTCCAGGCCCAGCACGCCGGCCAGCCCCTCGCGGCCGGCGCGGGGGTTCTGGATCGGTGCCCAGGCTTGGGCCTTGCCGTCCCGGAACCGCACTACCGCGACCGGGGGCTCCATGGGCGCCTGAGCCATGTGGGGCATGTAGTAGGTGGCTTCGATGGTCTGGTCGGCACCGTCGAGAGTCTTCTGGATGTCGCCACTGCTGCGGATGACCTTGCCAGGGGACTGGGCGGCCTTTTCCAGAGCCTGGCGGTAGTCATCCGTGTTATAGCGCGCGTTGTCGCCCGCTGCCTCCATGTCCCATTCGATCTCCAGCGCATCCCGCCCCTGCATGGCGGACCAGGTGTTGCTGGCGATCACCGCCACACCACCCATTGGCTTGAAGCCGGCGGGCTCGCTGTTGGTGTCCAGGGTAACAACCTTCTCTACACCTGTGACTTTCAGCGCCTCGCTGTCATCGACACTGGCAACTTTGGCACCGAGTACCGGCGGCCGGGCGATCACGGCATGGACCATGTCGTCGAACTGGATATCCGCGCCAAAGGTAGCGCTGCCCTCGACGATCTCCTCGCCGTCGATGGCCATGGGGCGTTCAATGCTGCCGCTACCCCGCTGCCGGACCGGATCCGCCTCCTGACCGATGTAGCGGTGGGCCTCGATGGGCTTGAGCTCGATGGCACTGCGCTCCGGTACCGCCAGTTCCCGGGCGGCTTCCGCGAGCTCCCCAAAGCCAAGGGTGCGACCGGAGGCTTTGTGGGCCACTTCATGGACGCCCGCTTCGCATTCAGAGGCCGGAACACCCCATTCATTCGCTGCGGCCTGTTCCAGCATCATGCGGGCGGAGGCGGCCGCGCGGCGCATGGGGTCGTACCAGTGGCGCATGCTGCGGGAACCGTCGGTGTTCTGGTTGCCGTAGCGGTCCTGGTCGGCCCGGGCCTGCTGAACAGCAACCCGGTCCCAGTCCGCACCCAGTTCGTCGGCGGCCACCATCACCAGGCTGGTGCGGATACCCTGGCCCATTTCGGAGCGGTGGTTGATGATGGTGACTGACCCATCGGGGTCGATCTGGATGAAGACGTTGGGATCATCCACCCAGCCACCGGGCATGCCGGCAGCGCCGTATTGCTTCTCCTCGTCGCTGGCCAGGGCCATGTCCCAGCGGGCCGCCAGTACCAGTGCGGAGGCCCCTGCCATACCGCCAAGAAAGCGCCGGCGGCTGACGTTCGCGATCATCAGTGAGTCGTTTGATTCCGTCATGATCAGGAGTCCTCCTGCATCGCGTCGGCGGCGTAGTGGATGGCGTGCCGGATGCGGTTGTAGGTGCCGCAACGGCAGATGTTGCCGGTCATCGCGTCTTCGATCTCGGCGTCGGAGGGGGTCGCGTTCTGCTTGAGCAGCGCGGTGGCGCTCATGATCTGGCCCGCCTGGCAATAGCCGCACTGGGCCACGCCCAGGTCAAGCCAGGCATTCTGTACCTGCTGGCCCACCGGGTCTTCCTTCATGGCCTCGATGGTGGTGATCTTGCCGCCGGCGGCATTGCCCACCGTTGTGGTGCAGGAGCGGATGGGCTCGCCATCAAGGTGGACAGTGCAGGCCCCGCAGAGGGCCATGCCGCAGCCGAACTTGGTGCCCGTGAGCTGGACGATGTCGCGGATGGCCCAGAGCAGTGGCATGTCGTCCGGGACATCCAGCTCGTGGGTGGTTCCGTTGATGGTCAAGGTGGTCATGGCATTGTCTCCGCCGGTCGAATGGGTGTCTTTACGGCGTGAAAGGGCTTCCGGATTGTCGCATCAGTATAGTCATGAAAACCAGCCAGAGCCCAGAAGCAGCTGTATCAGGGTGGCATTGGCGATATCGATCAGGAACGCCCCCAGCAGGGGAATGACCAGGTATGCCTTGGGGCTGGCGCCAAAGCGTGAGGTGAGGGTGTTGATATTGGCAATGCCAACCGGGGTGGCGCCCAGGCCCATGCCGATGAAGCCGCCGCTGATACAGGCGGCGTCGTAGTCCCTGCCCAGCAGCGGGTAGACCACGAACACCGTCAGGAGGGTGATAACGATGGCCTGAATAACCAGTACAAGGCCGATCAGGCCGATGGCGTCCTGGAGCGAGAACAGCGGCAGGCTGATCAGGCTCATGCCCAGAAACAGCTGGAGGCTGAGGTCGCTGGCGAGCTGGATAGGGGCCGGGTCGATGGGGCGGCGGAGCAGTGCCAGCCCGTTGGAAAGCGCAATCCCCAGCAGCATGGCGGTGAGGAAGGCCGGCACACGGATGCCCATTTCCCCGAGCCCTTCATACATCCAGGAGCCGAGCGCGAAGCACAGGGCAATCAGAAGCACAGCCTGCAGCAGGCTGTTCATGTCGATCAGGTAAGACGGCGCAGTGCCGGGTGCCAGGCTGGCGACGCGCGGTTCCGTTCCACCGGGTGCGAGTCCGTGGCGGCGGATGAGCCAGGCTCCGACTGGGGCGCCCACCAGACCACCCAGTATCAGCCCGAAGGTGGCGAAGGTCATCCCCAGTGTGCGCGCATCAGAGAGGCCGAAATGATCCTCGAAAAGCTGGCCCCAGGTGAGCGCTGTGCCATGGCCGCCGGCCAGTGAGATGCTCCCGCCCACGAGCCCGTAAAGCGGGCTCTGGCCGCTCAGCCAGGCCATGAGGGTGCCGGCCAGGTTCTGGAAAACCAGCAGGACAACGGCCAGGCCAAACAGGAGCGCGAGCGCGCGTCCCCCCTCGATCAACTGCCGGAGCTGCGCGGACAACCCGATGGTGGAGAAGAAAACGATCAACAGGAGGTCGCGCAGCTGGAGATCGAAACGGATGTCCAGCTGCGTCAGCACTTCGGTCAGGGCAACCAGGCCACTGACGGCGAGCCCGCCACTGACACCCGGCGGCACATTGTAGCGGTGCAGCACCCCGGTCCAGAGGTTGAGGCGAACACCAAGCCACAGGGCCACGATCGCCAGTGCCAGGGTGACGGGGGTGCTGAGAGTCAGGAGTGTGGGGTCGGTGGCTGTATCCATGGGATCCAAGAATACGCCAGTTGTGGGTAGGGGAAACAGTCCGACGTCCACAGTGACGGCCCGGTGCTGACGCGCGGGTCTGGCCTCGCGGGCGTGGATTGGCTAGGGTCTGGCGTCTTCATTCACGGACAGAAAAGGTATTTCCATGGCTGATCTGATACTGCATCACTACCCCATGTCCCCGTTTTCGGAAAAGATCCGAGCCATGCTCGGGTATGCCGGCCTCGGCTGGGAATCCGTAACGGTGCGCGAGATGCCGCCGCGCCCGAACCTGGAAACGCTTACCGGCGGTTATCGAAAGATTCCGGTGGCCCAGGACGGCGCGGACGTGTTCTGCGATACCCGCGCCATTGCCAGGGAGATCGCCGCCCGGGCCAACCGGCCGGAACTGGTGCTGGAGGACAGCAGCGAGGCGGTGCAGGCATTCGTCCGGGAAGCGGATCTGGAGATCTTTCTGGCCTGTGTCATCGGGGCGAGTGGGCCGGGGATGATGGTCAAGCTGGCGAAGAGTACATCCACGCTCAACGCGCTGCGTTTCCTGAAGGACCGGATATCAATCGGGCGCACCGCCAGGGTATCAGCCATGAAACCGAAGCAGGCCCGCGCGAAGCTCCGCGAGCACCTGGACCGGATGGAAGGCATGCTGGATACGGCGTTCCTGTTCGGCGACACGCCCTGCATTGCGGATTTTTCCGCCTACCATGGCCTCTGGTACGTGCGCGATCTTGCTGAACATTCGGTGATGAAAGGGTATCCGAAGGTGAATGCCTGGATGGACAGGATCGAGGCGTTCGGCCACGGTACGGCACGTGAACTCAGCCAGAAAGGTGCCCTGGAGAAGGCCCGCGCGACCCAACCGCGGCCAATCGAGACGGAAGGGGACGACCCAATGCTGGGCAAACAGGTCGCCATCGCCCCGGATGACTACGCCCGGGATCCGGTAGAGGGCACCCTTGTGGCGTCCAGCGCGCATGAGAGCGTCCTCAGGCTGGAGAATGAGGGGACGGGTGTGCTGCACCTGCATTTCCCGAAGGAAGGCTTCCGGATAGAGTGTTGATATCATCGGTTGCACGATGATCGCGGATCATGAAGGGTAGGGCGAGCAACGGTCACCCATGAGAGGAGGAGCGACATGATCAAGGATAACCCTGAACGCTATGGGACGATCTCCCGGGCGCTTCACTGGCTGTTTGCCGTGCTGGTGCTCTGGCAGTTCATGAAGTTCTTTGACCGTATTGGGGAAGGGGAGCACTGGGTCGGTGAGACACTGGTCCCCTGGCACGTCTCGATCGGTACCCTGCTGCTGGTGCTGATTGTGGTGCGCGTTGTCTGGGCTCTGTCGCAGGCGTCCCATAGGCCCACGCACGAGCCCCCAATCAGGTACCTGGCACGGGGTGGGCATATCCTGCTCTATGCGGCACTGGTGATCATGCCCATTACGGGCATGCTGTACATGGTCGGTGAAGGGTATGGCGTTGAGGCTTTCGGCATCACCCTGATTGCCGAAGGTGAGGAAATCGCCTGGATGCATACCGTTGGCGGCCTTCACTCGATCACCGCCTGGGTGCTTCTGGGCCTGACGCTCGCCCACATTGCGATGGCTTTCTACCATCAGTTTGTGCGGCGTGACGGCACCCTCAGGCGCATGAGCTAGCCGCCATCGGCAGGCCGGGAGGCTCATAAAAAGAACCTATTGAAATGGTCAACAAATGCAACTGATGATAATGGGGCAAGAGCCCCGGTGAATGTCGTATAGTGTTCACGTCGATGACGTCGCACCGGGTTCAAACAGGCCCGTGGGCGGTCGTTTTGAGTGGACCTGCTTCATTCAACACTATAGTTACGATCGGAGAGATCTATGAGCGGAAACGAAAGCGGCGGTAAGTGCCCCGTTGTCCACGGTGGCAATACCCATGTGAATGACGATGTCATGGAGTGGTGGCCGAACAGCCTGAATCTGGACATCCTTCATCAGCACGACACCAAGACCAACCCGATGGGCGAGGACTTCGACTATCGCGAAGAAGTCCGCAAGCTCGATTTCGATCAGGTCAAGCAGGACGTTATGGACCTGATGACCGACAGCCAGGACTGGTGGCCCGCAGACTGGGGTCACTATGGCGGCCTGATGATCCGCATGACCTGGCACGCTGCAGGCAGCTACCGTGTATTCGATGGTCGTGGCGGCGCCGGCACCGGTAACCAGCGTTTCGCACCCATCAACAGCTGGCCCGACAACGGTAACCTGGATAAGGCACGCCGCCTGCTGTGGCCGATCAAGAAGAAGTACGGTAACCGCCTGAGCTGGGCCGACCTGATCACCCTGGCGGGCAACGTTGCCTACGAATCCATGGGCTTCAAGACCTTTGGTTTCTCCTTCGGCCGCGAAGACATCTGGCACCCTGAAAAGGAAACCTACTGGGGTAGCGAGAAGGAATGGCTCGCCACCAGTGACAATGAGAACAGCCGCTACGACGAAGACCGGAACCCGGACTCCCTCGAGAACCCGCTCGCGGCGGTGATGATGGGGCTGATCTACGTCAACCCGGAAGGCCCGGATGGCACGCCGGACCCGGCGCAGACGGCGCAGGACGTGCGCGTTACGTTCCAGCGAATGGCCATGAGCGATGAGGAAACCGTTGCCCTGACCATTGGCGGACACACTATTGGTAAATGCCATGGCAATGGCGATCCGGATAACGTTGGTCCGGCACCCGAAGGCGCAGACGTAGAGGAACAGGGTCTCGGCTTCAACAACCATGTCACGCGGAGCGTTGGGCGCGACGCAGTGACCAGTGGCCTTGAAGGCGCCTGGACCACCAACCCGACCCAGTGGGACCATGGCTACCTCGAAATGCTCCTCGACCATGAGTGGCAGGTTGTCCAGAGCCCGGCAGGCGCTAACCAGTGGGAGCCGGTGGACATCAAGGAAGAGGACATGCCGGTGGACGTGGAGGATCCGTCGATCCGCCGCAAGCCGATGATGACCGACGCCGACATGGCCCTGAAGGTCGATCCGGAATTCCGCAAGGTCTGCGAGAAGTTCCGTCAGAACCCGGACCAGCTGGACGACGCCTTCGCCCGCGCCTGGTTCAAGCTGATCCACCGTGATCTGGGTCCGAAAGACCGCTACATCGGCCCGGAAGCACCCACCGAGGACCTCATCTGGCAGGACCCGGTACCCGAGGGCAGCTGGAACTACAACGTTGAGGCGGTGAAGAAGCAGATCGCCGAAAGCGGCCTCAGCATCAGCGACATGGTAGCCACGGCCTGGGACAGTGCCCGTACCTTCCGCCAGTCCGACAAGCGCGGTGGTGCCAACGGTGCCCGTATCCGCCTGGCGCCGCAGAAGGATTGGGTCGCCAACGAGCCGGAGCGTCTGCAGCGTGTGCTCAAGGTACTTGAGCCGATCGCGAAGCAGAATGGCGCCAGCGTGGCGGACGTGATCGTTCTGGCCGGTAACGTGGGCATCGAAAAGGCCGCGAAAGCCGCTGGGCATGATATTGCCGTGCCGTTCCGGCCCGGTCGTGGCGATGCCACCGAGGAAATGACCGATGTGGATTCCTTCCAGTGGCTCGAGCCGCTGTCGGACGCCTATCGCAACTTCCTGAAGAAGGACTACAGCGTTCAGCCGGAAGACCTGATGCTCGACCGCACCCAGCTCATGGGGCTGACCGCGCCTGAGATGACGGTGCTGATCGGCGGCATGCGGGTACTCGGTACCAACCACGGTGGCAGCAAGCATGGTGTATTCACGGATCGTGAAGGTCAGCTGACCAACGATTTCTTCGTGAATCTCACCGACATGTCCTACAGCTGGGTACCGACAGGCGACAACCTGTATGAGATCCGCGACCGCAAGACGGACAAGGCGAAGTGGACCGCGACCCGGGTAGACCTGGTGTTCGGCTCCAACTCGATCCTGCGTTCGTACGCGGAGGTCTATGCTCAGGACGACAATCAGGAGAAGTTCGTACAGGACTTCGTGAAGGCCTGGAACAAGATGATGAACGCGGATCGCTTCGATCTGGAATGATCATCCCAGCCTGAGCTGAGACGACAAAAAGCCGGGTG
>NZ_CAJXMA010000086.1:0-11493 GCF_913056445.1 uncultured Halovibrio sp. | reverse complement strand
GAAACAATGACCCGGAACTCCCGCTACAAGAGCTGGGTGCACAATCCTTTCCGGAGTTTCGCCGGCGGCGTTGAATCTTCCTTCAAGAGCGGTGGCAGCCCCATCAGTTCCCTCCCCGAGACAAAGAGACTCAACCTGGGTCTTGGTGCAACGCGGGTTCTGAGTAAAGGGACGTTTGCGCTTGATCTTGTGAGTCGTGGGACTCGGGTCATGTACAGTGACAACAAGGATTATCAACTGGCCAAGGAAGCAACGAGCCTTGCGTTTTCTCTGGGCGGTGCCTCAATTGTAGCCCAGGGCGTAACGCTCGGTTTAACCCTGGTGTTGGCTCCAACCGGGCTGACGCTAATCGTCAGCGTCGCAGCTGCATCCGCGCTTTCTGCTGTCATTATCGATCTCCTTGTCCGGGATATTTTTGACGCATCCGCCAACGCGTTAACCGACTGAGGACGCTTCGTGATATTCATACCCAATCCATGCGACAGCCTCATTCTGGGCTATATGATTCCGATCGTGATGTTTCCGGTTATCCCACTCATGATCCTGGCGTATCCCCTTTTAGGCCGATACTTTGACCGGAAAGTACACAATCGGGAATCTCCGGATTTCTGGATTGGACCAATAGGGACTTTCATAGCACGACCGGTGGGCTATGCGTTCTATATCGTCGTCAACGTTGATTGGGAAAAGCTCGAGGCGCGTGCGAGACGGCGTAACCCTGACCACAACCCTGTAGCCCTGCTAACCGGAACCTATGGCCACATTGATTTTCGGGGCGAAGCTAACACCCTGCAGGTCGGGCTGAGCTGGCTTTACGTGCTATCGCTTTCCTTCACGGTCTTACTCGCCTTCATTTATGCCTTCTGCAAATACGTACTATGAAATGGCTATTCTCAATCGCCGGTCTACTGATTGTTGGCCTTCTCGGCTATTCCGGCCTGAGCTTCTACGTCCTGCAGGCAAGTAGCCCTGACACCAATGCCTCCTGCGCTATCGGTGACAGCGGCACTCATATCCCTCAATTCGCCTGCCGCAGGTATCTTGAGCATCAACTGACTAATGAAAGAGAAAGCGGCGATGCCCAGAGCGTGCTTCACCTGGCAATCGGCGCTTACCCAACAGATCCCGAGCAAGCTCAGGAGATCATGGAGCTCGCCCTTTCTGAAGGCGCACAGATCAACGGTTTCTCGTCGGTGACCGGTTATCCCCCATTGCATGAGGCGGTCCTGCTCAACGAGCCACGGCTTGCCGAGTTCTTTCTGCAAAAAGGGGCCGACCCGGAAATAGAAGATCAGAACAAAGGAATGACGGCGCCTGAACTGCTGTCCGCTATTGCAGAACGGAATCCGGAAAAGGATCTGTCAAGGATGGTGACACTGTTACAAGAGGAACGAGAATAAGAAAGCGGCAGGAACGGGAACATACGGCTGTCAATTCACTCGAGGCAGGTCAGCTCAAGCTGATCGAAGGCTCACGGCCAGAACCGTTGCGGACAACCTTTTTACCATCCATTCTGTTTAGAAAGGATTGGGGATGCCCGGTCGAAAAAAGGCCCCGGTGGAGTCACCGGGGCCTTTTGTTTTTCAGGGGATTGACCTGCCCTATTATTGATCGACGCGCAGTTATCACATAAGATAACCATAAAAGGAAACAGTGATACTCCATGGATTGGACGATAGAGTTCTACGCAGGCGTTGAAGACGCCATTCTAGGGCTGCCCCCTAAACTCCAGGCACGAATGATCCACCTGCTGGAGCTGATGGAGAAACATGGGGCGAACCTTGGAGAGCCTCACACGAAGGCACTGGGGGAAGGCCTTTTCGAGATTCGCGCCAAAGCCAAGGAAGGCATAGCGAGGGGGCTGTTTTGCTACATGGAAGGAAGCCGAGTGAAGGTTCTCCATGTATTTGTGAAAAAGGACCAGAAGATTCCTGGTAAGGATATAAAGCTCGCGCGGGAGCGCATAAAGGAGGTGAAAAAACGATGAGCCTCGATACGCTTAAGAAGAAGGCCCTTCAAGACGACAAGGTGAAGGCCGAGTACGACAAGCTGGCTCCGGAATTCGAGCTGATCGACCAACTCCTTTCCATGCGCAATGGCGCGGGCCTGACCCAGCAGGAACTTGCTGAACGCATGGGGACGCAGAAATCCAACGTGAGCAGGTTGGAGCACGGACGGAGCAACCCGAGCTGGAAGATGCTCACCCGCTATGCACATGCCTGTGGTTATGAGCTAAAGCTGACGACACTGGAGCGCTCAGCGTAACCGCTGTCACCGCTCCAGTGTCCCTTTGAACTCCCCCAACACCTGAAGCTCTCCCGCCTGGGCTTCGTCCAGAGCAATATCCTCATAACCCGGCGCCATCGTATCGCAGGCGAGAACGATCCGTCGGTGTTCCCACTCATGGTCCGGATTCGGCACCTTCTCGCTGTGGTACACCTTCACGGTAAGGCCACCCCCGTGGTCCGGGTCCTGTATATCGCGACGGTAGACCAGCATCGCCCGGCCGTTGCGACTGCCTCCGGGATTGGCCTCGAACAGGCACAGCGAGCCGCTGGGTATGCGACGGTTCATGGATTCGCCTTCCACGCGCGTCGCGAAGAGTCCCGGCTTGGCTCGGTACATGTCCGGAAGCCCGATCCAGGTTTCGGCCTGCTGGGGGTTCTGGATTTCAGCAAAGCTTTCCGCGAAATCGCCGGCGGCCACAGGAAGATCGATGAATGGAACGGCGTTATCGTCGTCGCCAACCTCTGCAGCCGATAGAAATCGCACGCCCTCTTCCGGCTGAGTTGTAGGGTCTTCCGTTGCAGGCCGATTGGCGGGGGCCGATTCCGTTGCTGGTTCCGGTTCCTCCTCGGCAAAGGCGAGCGCGATCTGTTGCCGGAAATATTCTTGGGTTTCCGCGTCCGTGCAGTAGATGAGACAGCCTTTCAGACCCCGGCTCATCAGGGTGCGATAGGTGTTCTTGATGATGGCCTCGGCGCGGGCGTCGGCCTCTTCCGGGTATTGCTTGCGTGCCTTCTTGTAGCCGTGAAGGGAACGGTCGGTCTTGGCGCGCTCCTGGGGCTGGGTGATAACACGGCCTTCGCGCACGATCAGGTCCGGACCGATGATGACGCCCACGTAGTCCAGCTCCAGGCCCTGCACGGTATGGATACAGCCGACCTGTTCAACGGAATGTTCCTTTTCCAGGTAGCGGCCCTCGTCTTCGTTGAGGTTCCACTGCATGGCAAAGTCGTGTTCCGGAAACGTGATGTCGTAGGCGGCGGCGTCCTTTGGTACGCTCCCTATACAGCAGACACTTGAAAGCTCCTAGAAATCTTGGTTGGCGGTGATGATAAGGACATCGTCCCACCAAGTGATCAAACGCTTTCCATACGTTCCAGAGTATCCGGGTATTTCTGAAGCATGCGCAGCAGCAGTGCCGAATGGGAAGGGGGATTGCTTCGGCCCTGCTCCCAGTTCTCCAGGGTACGGGCAGACACCCTAAGTCGAGCGGCAAATACGCCACGGGAAAGATTCAGGCTTTCGCGCAGCTCCCGAATCTCCTGGTTGGAAATCGTAGGCGCTGGCTGTTGCTTAACCTGGTGAGTGCGCAGGGTAATTTTACCCCCGCGTTCTTTTTCAAGAGCGTCAAAGCCCTCGCTCAATTCTTCGAACAGGTTACGTTTCATGGGGCTACCTCCCGCCTCTTTGAGCCTTTTCGTGCTCCAACAGTTGTTTCAGGACCCTTTTCTCATCTTCAGTCAGGTCGGCCATTTCGCCTTTGCTGTACAGCGTGAATAGCCAGAACTGTTGCCCGTCAACGAACCAGTAGTAAATAATCCGCAAACCGCCACGCCGGCCCTTGCCCTTCCCTTTGAAACGAAGTTTACGCAGGCCTCCCGTTCCCTGGATCCGGTCTCCCCTGTCGGGATTTTCCATCAAATCCCGTTGCAACTCCTTGAAGCTCAAGTCATCGAGATAATCACTTCGATGGCGCTCAAACGGAGGAAGCTCGATAAAAACGGCTTTCATGACACTCCTTGTCCTCCACAAAAAACTATACGCACATTGCGTATAGCATTCAAGCTACCCGAGCTCGACCATTACTTACGCCTACGGGGCCCAGGAACATCCAGTTCCTGGATATGGCCCTCCACACCGCTATCGGTAACCCTTATTCGACCGACCGTAACGGGAAGGCTGAAGCGGCGTGGGCCCGCTCGCTCAGCGCATCCATCACCTCTGGCTTGCCAATGTCACCCACGTGCAGGATCAGCTCACAATCAGCCAGAGCGCTCAGGGCCTCGGGCCTCACCTGGCCATGGGTATCTGAAATGATGCCAATATCACTGCTGATGCGCACGGTTTGCCTCTCTCAATTCCAGCCAACCAACTGCCCCACTTCTGCGCTTCTGCGCTTCTGCGCTTCTGCAAGTTTAATAGGGATCCGTTGCCAGCAGGTTCATCACCAGGCGCACCATCAGATCCTTGGCTTTAGGGTCGCTCTCTGCAATCAACAACGTAAGGGCCGTCAGCCCCTGCTCGTTCAGAGTCAGGCGCATGCCTTCCTGGCGCAGGTAGAGGACGAACAGAAAGGCACCGGAGCGCTTGTTGCCATCCGAGAAAGGGTGGTTCTTGATGACGAAATACAGCAGATGAGCGGCGCGTTCTTCGCGGGTTTTGTACAGGGGTTCACCGAACATGCTCTGTTCCAGGTTCCCCAGAATGGCTTCGAGCCCCTCGCCTCGATCCCGGGCAAACAGCTCGCTGGCTTCACCCCGCTCCCGCAGTTCCCCGGCCAGTGCGTCCAGGGCGCGACGAGCCTCGTTGAAGTTCAATACACCACGTGCAGGGCGCGCGCCCTCCGGAATACCCAGGCCACCCTCGTCGTAATCGAGAAGCAGGCGCCAGGTGCGCGCGTAGCCGAGGATCAGGCTTACCACCTCCTGCCCCACATCGGAGACCAGCGCCTGCCGGGTGAGCGTCTGGCCCAGTAGTTCCACGGCCTGTTCCAGCTCGGACAGGCCTTGCTGGGCCAAGCGGTACTCGTTAAGGCTGTAGCCCTGGGTCAGGTGTTCGCGGAGGACGCGGGTTGCCCACTGGCGAAAGCGCACGCCCCGTTGGGATTTGACTCGATAGCCCACGGAAATAATGACATCGAGATTGTAATGCTCAACGGCACGCTGGACCTGTCGTTTGCCCTCTTGGCGAACTATCCGGAATTTCCGGATAGTTCCCTCCCGGTCCAGCTCCCCCTCTTGATACACATTGCCAACGTGTTCGTTGACGGTACGAAGATCCTTGCCGAAAAGCTCCGCCATCTGCTTCTGGGTGAGCCAGACAGTCTCACCTTCCAAGCGGACCTCCACCGGTTGGCTCTCGTCTTCAAAAATCACAATTGCACTCATACAGCCTCCTTGCTGTCGGTTACTGGGCGTTGTTGGTTGTGTTCCGTCATTATGGAAGAGCCTACTTCATGAACGGGGTCAGGGTCAGCTTACGCCCGTCTTTCCCTACGCCTTTAATTCATTGTGCCCTTTTGACGCTTACCGTTAAACGTTATACATTCAACAAATGATCAGAAGCTTTCGGTGTAAGGAAACACAGACGTTTTCCCGGACGGGCAAGACTGATGACGGACAACGGCATGCGCCCTATCCACCCTGGTGAGATCCTCCGCGAAGAGTATCTGGAGCCCACGGGTATGAGCGTGAATGCACTCTCGAAGGCGCTCCGCGTTCCCGCTACGCGCATGAATGAGATCGTGCGCGAAAACCGGGGCATTACAGCGGATACCGCCATGCGCCTGGCCCGTTATTTCAACACCAGCGAACGGTTCTGGCTGAAGCTGCAGATGGAATACGAACTGCGTGAGGCGCAGGTGCAGCGTGGTTCGCGTATCGCAGAGGAAGTCGCTCCGTACAATGCTTGATGCGGGTATCCGGGAGTAACGGGAAACGGCGCCACGGCAAGAAAGACCGCAAGATCCGCAATCATCGACGCTTTCGGGGTCCTGGAACATCCAGTTCCTGGATCTGACCTTCCACACCGCTATCGGTAACCCGTAGTAGCCCAACCGTAACAGGCAGGCTGAAGCGGCGTGGGCCCGCGCTACCCGGGTTGAAATAGAGCACGCCATCCTGGATCTCATTGAAGGGTTTGTGGGAGTGCCCGAACAGGACGACATCGCAGGACCTGTCCGGCAACAGGGTCTCGATGTCCTGGTGACGATGGACCATCTGGATACGTAGGCCGTTAACGGTGAGTTCCTGCGTTTCCGGATAGACCAGGGCCCAGTCCCCGTGGTCCACGTTGCCCCTTATCGCCACGACCTGCGCCTGCTCGCTCAGGGCATCCATAACCCCTGGCTTGCCGATGTCACCCACGTGAAGAATCAGCTCACAGTCGGCCAGAGCCCTCAGGGCCTCGGGCCTCACCTGGCCATGGGTATCCGAAATGACGCCGATATCACTGCTGATGCGCACGGTTTTCCTCTCCCAATTCCAACAGGACTACGGGGTCCACCCTAAGCTTCGCTCCGTGTCATCTTCGTTAAGATGATCTCGTCACCTTTCATCCGAAAGAGCATGCACCAGCCAGAGTTTCCAGGATTGAGAATCTGCAACGACAGCTCTCCGCAGTGATGGCAGACTGGTGATTGCGATCAAAAACTTTGACGCCAATCACCGAGTAAGATGGAGACCCTATGAGTCACACCCCGCACGAACTGGCGGAAGAATTCCCGGAACACACCGATCGCATCTCTGAGCTCAAACAGTCGGACGCACACTTTGCCGAACTGGTGGATGAGTACCACGAAATAAACCGCACCATTCACCGTATGGAAACGGAAGTTGAGCCGGTGGCCACGCCCACAGAGGAAGATGCCCGCAAAAAGCGCGTGGCGCTTAAGGACCAGATTGCGGCGTACCTCAACAAGTAGCCCAGCGACAGCCGAGCCGCGACCGGGCTCGCGCTGACCGAAGGCGCCGCCGGTTCCACCCGGCGGCCTTATCTACCTGAGAATCCCCTCATCCGCCTCTCAAATCCGCGCAACCATTTCTATTAGGGTGCTTTAAAGGGCTATCTGGAAAAGCTGCCGGAGCGCTAATCCTTTGACTTCAGCTCATCGAGCAACTGATCCTTGCGCTCCCAAAGTGCTTCCTGCCACTGCTTGACCTGTTGGCGGTGGTTTTCATCCTCGTTGTAATTGCCGCCCAGCAGATGCTGTGGAATGGGCACCTGCTCAACACGGATGACGATATGGGTGACCCGCCCGCACATGAATTCCCAGAGCCCGGGGCGGCCGTTGGGGTAGGCAATGGTAATGTCGAGCAGAGTGGAGAGGGTGTCGCCCATGGCTTCCAGAACGAAGGCGGTGCCGCCGGCCTTGGGGCGCAGCAGATGCTTGTAGGGGGATTTCTGGCTGTCGTGTTTCTCGGGGGTGAAGCGGGTACCTTCCGGGAAGTTCATCACGCTGACCGGGGTATAGCGGAATTTCTCACAGGCGCGGCGGGTGGCCTCCATGTCCTCGCCGCGTTTCTCCGGGTGTTTCTGCAGATACTCCCGGGAATAGCGCTTCATGAACGGAAAGTCGAGCGCCCACCAGGCCAGCCCGATCACCGGCACCCAGATCAGCTCCTGTTTGAGGAAGAACTTCAGGAACGGAATGCGCCGGTTAAAGATGTGCTGCAGGGCGAAAATATCCACCCAGCTCTGATGGTTGCTCATCACCAGGTACCAGCCCTCGCGGCTGAGCCCTTCCACCCCGGAGACATCCCAGGTGGTGCGGTGGGTGAGGCGCATCCAGCCACTGTTGCAGGCCACCCAGCACTGCGAGATCCCGATGATCAGGCGGGTGCAGAACACCCGCCAGGCACGGATCGGGATGATCAGCTTCAGTATGCCCGGGATATAGAGCAGCACACACCAGAAGACGGTGTTCACCGCGAGCAGCAGGGAGTTCAGTACGCCGAGTAAGGGTTTGGGGAGAAAGTTGAGCATAGAGCAAGCCGGCCATCGAATGATTCATCGCCATTGTTCGATGAGTTGGGCCAGGGATCAATGGGGAGCAGCCAGGTTGTTGGCCTTGATCACGCGGCGGATGAGCCGGATGTAGCCTTCACCCTTGGCGGAGTATTTCTCAAGACCCGCTGCAAGATCGCTCCCCTCCGGGGCCTGGCCTTTGTTGCGCGCCTGAGCCCGCCGTTCCCTCAACGGTTCGTAGACCGGATGGCTGTTCAGATGGTGGATGTAATCACGCACGGCATCAGCCACGTTGTCATAGCTGGCGACCTCATGTGTGGCATCGGCGCGGCGCTGGGCGGGCACAATTCCACAGCCCTTGGTAAAGCACCACTTGCCGAAGATGTTATTGCCCTGACGGGCGAAGCGCGATGTGCCCCAGGCGGACTCAAGGGCGCCCTGGGCCAGGGCCAGGGAGACGGGGATGACGTCGATGCGGCGTTTGAGGGCCGCTACTTGTTGTTCCGGCTGATCCGCGTCAACGCGATAGCGTTCCGTCATCCGGGCAAGCCAGTCCTGGGCCTGCTGGTCCGGGGACTGCCCGGCCTCAAGCTGCTTATCCAGCGCAAGCAGCGCTTCACGGCGCTTTTCAACTTCGCTGTTGACGGCTTCCACAATGGGCGCGAGGTAATCGAAGAAAGCCTCCTTGCGCTCGGGCCCGGCGGGGATGTCCAGAAAGGCCGGCATCGATTGGGCTCCGGCGCCCTCGTCAATCCGGGGTGGAATGGCAACCTGTTCGGATTCAGGTGTCGTGGCTTCTGTCGTGGCTTCCTCGCTCTCCTCCACGCCGTTGTCACAGGCGGAGAGAGCGATGACAACACCGACCATGAACGCGGCCGACAGGTATTGGCGCCTTTTGTGACTCAACATGTATGCTCCCGGATCAATGGTATGTTCATCGGCCTCACCCCCAGGGCGGTTCGACACCCTCAACACGATACTCCCGCTTCAGCGCCCGCTGCAGGTTGATACAGGCGAACGCCAGAATCACTGCCACAGGCAGACCGGCCGTTACTGAAGCCGTCTGCAGGCTGTCGAGCGCACCCGCGCCGCCCACCAGAAGCAACGTGCTCGCGACCAGGCCCTCTGTAATCCCCCAGATCACGCGCTGACGACGTGGTGAACGCTTGCTGCCCCGTGAGATCAGTGCGTCCACCACGTGTGTGCCCGAGTCAGAAGACGTGACGAAATAGGTTGCGATAAGCAGTGTGGCAAGTGCCGAGGTAATACCGGCCAGGGGAAGCTGCTCCAGGGTCACGTACAGTGCCACTGTGGTGTCTTCAGCGACGGCCTCGACGATGCCTCCGCCGCCCTGCCCCAATGCCATCTCGAGGGCGGTTCCTCCGAAGGTGGCCATCCACACCAGCACGAACGCGGTTGGCATCATCAGCACGCCCACGATGAACTCGCGGATGGTTCGGCCATGGGAGATCCGGGCGATGAAGATGCCCACGAAGGGGGACCAGGCAATCCACCATCCCCAGTAGAAGATGGTCCAGCTCTTCTGCCATTCGGAGCCGCCCATGGGGTCGGTGGACAGGCTGAGTTCGATGAGCTGTGTCAGGTAGCCTCCGGTCGCATCGAGCAGGAAGCGGATAATGAAGAGCGTGGGTCCCAGCGCCAGGACGAACAGCAACATGACGAGGGCAAGCCCGAGGTTGAACACACTCAGCCACTTGAGGCCACGGTCCAGGCCGGAAATCACCGACAGAACCGCGACCCCGGTAATGAAACCGATGATCCCCACCTGGGACCACTTGGAGACGGGCAGGTCCACCAGCACATTGAGCCCGGTGTTGAGCTGCATGGCGCCGAAGCCGAGCGACGTGGCGAGGCCGAAGAGCGTTCCAAACACGGCCAGGATGTCGATGAGGTGGCCGATGGGCCCGTAGATCCGATCGCCCAGCAAGGGGTAGAAAATCGAACGGATGGTCAGTGGCAGGTGATGGCGGTAGCTGAAATAGGCAACCGAGAGTCCCAGCACCACATACACCGCCCAGGCATGCAGCCCCCAATGGAAGAAGGTGTAGATCATCGCCTGGCGTGCAGCCGCTGGTGTTCCACCCTCCCCCGTCGGCGGATTCTGGAAATGGAGAATGGGCTCGGCGATGCTCCAGAAGACCAAGCCGATCCCCATGCCGGTGCTGAACAACATGCTGAACCAGGCGGCTTTACCGAATTGGGGACGGGCGTCGGGCTCGCCCAGTCTGATGCTTCCGTAGCGGCTGAACAGCAACCAGACCAGAAACCCCAGGAACACCGTGACAGCCAGCAGGTACACCCACCCCAGATACTCGGTAATAAATCCCTGGATCTCCCCAAACACCCGCCCTGCCGTCTCGGGAGCGCCCACACCAAACAGCACGAAGCCCACGACAATGACCGCGGAGGCGACAAAGACTGTCGGATTGACCGTTGAAAAGAAACGCTCTGGTCTGGCTGGTCGAAGATCGCGTGCCATCAGTCCTTCCCACCGTTTTTTTCAGAGGGATTGGCATCAACGATGCCGTTCAGGGCGGCTTGATCGAGAACATGCGCCTTCATGGCCCGCTCAAGTGCAGGACGGGTGGCACCAGCCTCCAGCTTTAGCTTGGTGTCCAGGGCCAGCACCGAGAACCGATAGTGATGGCGCCCCTCAGGGGGGATGGGACCCAGGTAGCCTATCTTCCCGAAGCTGTCTCTGCCGATGCAGCATTCCGCCGGCAGATTCACCGCGTCCAGTGATTGGGTATCGGGTGGAATGTTCCAGGCCATCCAGTGCGTGAGCGTGCCCAGCGGAGAGTCCACGTCCTCAATCATCAGTACCAGGCTGCATGCCTGCTCAGGAACATCCTGGATTTGAAACGGAGGTAGTTCGTTCGCCTTCGGGGCCGTGTATTGCCAGGGAATGGGATCACCTTCGGAAAATGCTGGGCTGGACAAACGCATGGTTCCTGCTCCCTTCCATCTATAATCACGCCCCAAGTGCGAACGCTGGCCACTTTCGGCTTACTCTACACTATTGGCAAAACCTTAAAGTACTGGAAAATAGCACATGATGGCCGGCTGTAAGCTCCTGCTCTGTGTCTGCAGGTTTCAGGCACAAGCAGGAGAGCAGAAATGACCCTGGGAGCTTTGTTCAAGCGAGGCTCCCCCATATTGATGAACCCCAGATGCGATACCTGCAAACCCTCACCACGCTAACCGTAATCCTGGCCATCTCCGCCGCGCCCACCTGGGCTGCCGAGACGCTCAAGACCAACCGCCAATGGGATGTATTGCCCTCGCCGAATGGAGACGAGGGGCGGCAAACCCTGGCGGCGGCCGCGCAATCCCTGGCCTCGCTGGATGTGACGCTGGCGGCGGAGCCACTGACAGAGCAACGGCTGAGCCGGTTGGCGGCCACACCAGCGGAGGACCCCCTCATCCGTGCGCTGCGGGAGTCACTCGGCCAGGCCATTGATCGGCGGGACTTCCTGTTGTTCCTGGACGATGTGGCCCGAG
>NZ_CAJXMA010000085.1:0-11511 GCF_913056445.1 uncultured Halovibrio sp. | reverse complement strand
CGGGCGAAGCACGCTTCGCGTATCAGAGCCGGCTGTTCGGGCGCACGCCCGAGCAGCAGCAGCGCTTCCGGGAACGGGTTCTGGCGGTGGACCTGGCCTCCATGCAGGAGGCTGCCGAACGCTGGCTCACGCCTGACCGGGCCAGCACGGCCGTTGTGACCGGCCACGGCAACCGTCAGAAGCTGGCCGATCTGGGCATGAAGGTGCTCGAAATCTGATCAGCGCGCCCGGCGTTCGATCCCGGTCTGGACCAGGAGGCGGGTGGAGATTTCCTCCACCGAGTAGTCTGTGGTGTTCAGGTTCGGGATCCGCTCGCGGCGGTACATGCTCTCCGCTTCGCTGACTTCCATCATGCACTGGCGCAGAGACGCGTAACCGGAGTTGGGGCGGCGTTCATTGCGGATCGCCGACAGCCGGTTGGGGTCAATGGTCAGCCCGAAAAGCTTCTGCCGGTGGGGCTGCAGGGCCGAGGGAATGCGCTGCTCCTCCATATCCTCCTCGGTGAGCGGGTAGTTCGCTGCCTTGATCCCGTACTGCAGGGCCAGATACAGGCATGTGGGCGTCTTGCCGCTGCGTGACGGGCCGATCAGGATGACGTCGGCATCGTCGTAGTAGCGTGTGCGGGCGCCGTCGTCGTTCTCCAGCGCGTAGTTCACCGCCTTGATCCGCTCTTCATAGCCCCCATCGCGGGAGATGGCGTGGGATTTACCCACGGTGTAGGAGGAACTGGAATGGAGTTCGTTCTCCAGTGGCGACAGGAAGGTACCGAAGATGTCCACCATGAAAGCGTCGGCCCCGGACAGTTCGCCCCGGATCTCGCTGTCCACAATGGTGTCGAAGGTCAACGGCCGTGCCCCATCAAGTTCGCCCGCCTTGTTGATCTGCGCCACCGCTTCCCGGGCCTTCTGCACGGAGTCGATGTAGGGCAGGGTGATCTTCTCGAACTGGATGCTGTCGAACTGCGCCAGGAGGCTGTTGCCAAGGGCCTCCGCGGTAATGCCGGTGCCGTCGGAGATGAAGAATGCGGTGCGTTTCATGGGGCGAGGGGCTCCCTCCTGATTTTCCGGTATCCTAGGCCGATACGGTCGGTGTGTGAACCCGGACCGCGCAATGGTGGAGATGACCCCGCCGGTTACAGTATGATACGCGGGCTCTGCAGGGCGCGTGGCGCCCCGGGTGACAGGCAATAACGAGGGAGATGGGCTTTGGACGATTTCATCATCGGTTTCGAGCAACTCGGCATGGACGATGTCGAACGCGTGGGCGGCAAGAATGCCTCCCTCGGGGAGATGATTAGTAACCTCGCCAATGCCGGTGTGACGGTACCCGGTGGGTTCGCCACCACAGCACAGGCCTACCGCGAGTTTCTTGAGAAGGACGGGCTGCGCCAGCGCATTGATGAGACCCTGGACAGTCTGGACATCAATGATGTGAACGAACTGGCGAGGGTCGGCGCTAAGATCCGCCAGTGGATCATCGATACACCTTTTCCGCCGGCACTGGAACAGGCGATTGCGGACCGCTTCGGCGCCATGCAGGAGGGGAACGAACGCATGGCGGTGGCGGTGCGCTCCTCGGCGACGGCGGAAGACCTGCCGGACGCCTCCTTTGCGGGCCAGCAGGAGACCTTCCTGAATATTGTGGGGCTGGACAACGTCAAGCTCGCCATCAAGGAGGTGTTCGCCTCCCTGTTCAATGACAGGGCGATTTCCTATCGGGTGCATCACGGCTTTGACCACAACAAGGTGGCGCTATCCGCCGGTATCCAGCGCATGGTGCGAAGCGAGACCGGAAGCAGTGGTGTGATGTTCACCCTCGATACCGAATCCGGTTTCCAGGAGGTGGTGTTCATTACCGCCTCCTATGGTCTGGGTGAGACCGTTGTGCAGGGTGCGGTGAACCCGGACGAATTCTACGTGCACAAGCCAACGTTCGAGGCCGGGCGCCCTGCCGTTCTGCGGCGCAATCTGGGCAGCAAAGCCATCAAGATGGTCTATGCCGGTGACGGTGAAATGGGCCGCTCGGTGGAGACGGTCAAGGTGGATGCCGAGGACCGTAACCGGTTCTGTCTCAGCGATGAGGACGTCACCGAGCTGACCAGCCAGGCCCTGACGATCGAGAAACACTATGGGCGGCCCATGGACATCGAATGGGCCAAGGACGGTGACACCGGCAAGCTGTTCATTGTGCAGGCGCGGCCGGAAACGGTCCGCAGTCGCAAGGGCCTGCACACCATGGAGCGCTACCTGCTCAAGGAGAAGGGGACAGTGCTGGTTGAGGGACGGAGCATCGGCCACCGCATCGGTGCCGGCCCGGCCCGGATCGTCACCAGCATCAACGAGATGGACCGCGTCCAGGAAGGGGACGTGCTGGTAACGGACATGACCGATCCCGACTGGGAGCCGGTCATGAAGCGTTCGGCGGCGATCATCACAGACCGTGGCGGGCGTACCTGTCACGCGGCCATCATTGCACGTGAGCTGGGTATTCCCGCTGTCGTGGGTTGCGGCAATGCTTCCGAACTCATTCACGAAGGCCAGGAGCTCACGGTTTCCTGCGCTGAGGGCGATACCGGGCTGGTTTACGACGGCCGTCTGGATTTCGAACTGCGCGAGAATTCCGTTGAGTCCATGCCGAATCTGCCGTTCCGCATCATGATGAACGTCGGCAATCCGGATCGGGCCTTCGATTTCCAGGCCATGCCGAACGAGGGTGTGGGCCTTGCCCGGCTGGAGTTCATCATCAACCGCATGATCGGTGTTCACCCCAAGGCGCTGCTGAATTTCGAATCACTGCCGGGGGACATCAAGCAGACGGTCGAGAAGCGCATCGCCGGTTACGATTCGCCGGTGGATTTCTACATCGACAAACTGGTGGAGGGCATCTCCACACTGGCGGCAGCGTTCTATCCCAAGCCCGTCATCGTGCGGCTGTCGGACTTCAAATCCAATGAGTATGCCAACCTGATCGGGGGCACCCTGTACGAGCCGGATGAAGAAAACCCGATGCTCGGCTTCCGGGGGGCTTCCCGCTACATCTCGGATTCCTTCCGGGACTGCTTTGAACTTGAGTGCCGGGCACTGACCCGGGTCCGGGAAGAGATGGGCCTGAACAACGTAGAGGTCATGGTGCCGTTCGTACGCACTCCAGGTGAGGGGCGCCAGGTGGTGGAACTGCTGGCGGAGAACGGTCTCGAGCGCGGTCGTGAGGATCTGCGCGTGATCATGATGTGTGAGCTGCCAGCCAATGCCCTCCAGGCCGAGGAATTCCTGGAGCATTTTGACGGCTTCTCCATCGGCTCCAATGACCTGACCCAGCTCACGCTCGGGCTGGACCGGGATTCCGGGATCGTGGCCCACCTCTTTGATGAACGTAACGAGGCGGTCAAGTCGTTGCTGGCCAGTGCCATAGCCGCCTGCCGCAAGGCCAATAAGTACGTCGGCATCTGCGGCCAGGGGCCCTCGGACCATCCGGACCTGGCCAAATGGCTGATGGAGCAGGGCATCGACAGTGTTTCTCTGAATCCGGATTCGGTTCTGGACACCTGGTTCTTCCTGGCGGAAGGGCAGCACTCCTGATCGTCCGGTGGAACCCCAGGCAGGCTTGAGGAAGGCGGGTATGCAGAGCAGCAGCCGATTGTTTCCGGTGACGCTGTCGGCCACCGAAATGGCCGCTGACCTCTATGAGGACGTGTATCTGCTGAACCCGGGCGTGAGTCCGGATCCCAGTGTCCGCATCGCCGTGACGCGGGTGCGTGATCCGGCCTGGCAGGGCCGGCGCGTGCCGGTGGTGCTCATCCACCGGGAGTTCCAGAACAAACGCCAGTGGCTCTCGCCCGGAGGGGAGGGTCTGGCGGGGCTGCTTGCCCGTTACGGATTTGACGTCTGGCTGCCGGAGATGCGCGGCCATGGCATGTCCCCCCGTAACCGCGACTGGGCCCTGGGTCACATTGCGCTGCTGGCGGAGGAGGACCTTCCTCCGGTGCAGCGGTTCGTGGAAGAGCAGAGCGGCGTGCCCCCGGCCTGGCTGGGGCAGGGGCTTGGTGCCCGCATGCTGGCGCATGCCCTGATCAACAATCATCGCTTTCTGCGCCTGGTGCCCGCTGCGGTCTTTGTGGACCCCGGTCGGGCGGATGCCCACTGGACGGAATCCGAGGCCACCATGGGCGAGAAACTGGGGCTCCGTCGTCGCCAGCGTTTCCTTGGCGGTCTGCACGGCTGGGGGCCGGAGGATGAGCCCAGCGCCCTGTTCCGGGACCTTTACCGGACCCAGAAACGTTATCGCAGGGGCAAGGGACACCCCACCCACGAGGGGCTGCGCGTCATCCGCTGCCCGGGTCTGGTGGTCGGTGTCGAGGATGATGAGGCCACTGTGCGCGGTTTCGCGGGCAATCTTGGCGGACAGGTCCGCCACACCTTGGGGCCGGGGGAGGGGGGCAGAAGCGCCGCCGGTCAGAGTGTCCTGGGAACGGCGCTTCAGGATGACATCCGCGCCTGGCTGACAGAACATACCCGCGACCTGCGGGCGGACAGTATTGACTGAAATCGCAACTGGATCAGGAGGAAATCGTGTCGCAAGAGACAATCGTTACACCGGATCTTGTGGATGAGCATCCGGAAGTGGCTGTGGTGGAGCCCATGTTCGTTAACCTGGGCGGGCGCAGCGCTTTTGGTGGTGAGATCGTGACCGTGAAATGCTTTGAGGACAACTCCGTGGTCAAGGAGCAGGTTGGCAAGGAGGGGCATGGCAGGGTTCTCGTTGTCGACGGTGGCGGTTCGCTGCGCATCGCCCTTCTGGGTGACATGCTGGCGGAGAAGGCGTCGAAGAATGGCTGGCAGGGCGTGATTGTCTACGGCTGCATCCGCGATGTGGACGTGATCGGTGAGACGGACATCGGTGTCCAGGCCCTGGCCACCCACCCGCGCAAGAGTGAAAAGCGTGGTCTGGGAGATCTTAACGTGGCCGTGAGTTTCGGCGGTGTCACCTTTGAACCCGGTCATTACGTCTATGCCGACAACAACGGCATCATCGTATCCGCCGAGCCACTGCCGGAAGTCTCCGTGTAACAGGCGCCTTAATCTTTGACGCCTGCTGCCCCCTCCCGGTATAACGTATTGAACCAGTAACAATAACAACCTTGGGACGGGACAATCTCATGACTGGAGATTCAATGCGGGATACCTCCGAGAAGCGCGATTTCATCCGTATGCACGTGGATACGGTGATTGAGCTTTTCGAGGAGGGCAGCGATCAGCGTATGGAAGGACGCTGCGTGGACCTGAGCGCCACGGGCATGGCGGTAGAGATGGAACGGGAGCTGGCTGAGGGGCAGCGGGTGCACACCTCGCTGCCCTCAAAAAACCCCGATTTTCCGCCGTTCGAGACCGTTGCCACCGTGCTGAGGAGCGAGTCGATTGATGGCGGCCGCTGGCGGGTGGGTCTGCGGATCGAGGAGGTCAAACGCTGAGCCTGACCATGGTCAGGCCCAGTTGTCGCTCTTGCGACTGGGTTTGAGCAGCGGGAAGATAACCGCAATGAAAATGCCCGCAATCACCAGGCCGCCACCGGTGAGGAGGTAGCTGGATTCACGGCTGTCCTCGAGGCGCTGGTTCTCGTTGGTCAGCAGCTCAACCTCCTTGCGCAGCTCCTGGCGTTCCTCGCGCAGTTCGCGGTTGCGTTTCTCGAGGTTGATCGCGTCCTGGGAGATGGACCGGATGCGCTCCAGCTCGTCACTGGTTTCACTGAGTTCCGATTCCAGGGACTGTTTCTCCTGCTGGACCTGTTCGAGCTTAGATCGGGTCTCCTCCAGCTGTGAGCGTGCTCCGGAGAGATCCTCTTCAGTGCTGGCCAGTTGCTGCTTTACATCCTGGAGTCGTTCTTCCGCGATGCGCTCGGAACTCAGGAACCGGCTTGCGATGTAGCCCTCCTCACCATCACCAAAGCGCACGCGCGAGTAGCCGGTCTCCTCATCTTCCTCCAGCACCTCTACAGCGGTACCGCTGCGCAGGGCGGACTCAATGATCCGGTACTCGTTGCCCGGACCGGTGCGGACGGGGACGTAGATTACGTCGTCCACATACTTGGTTTGAGCCTGTGCCACGGAGGCAAACACAAGCAGCAGCGGCACGATGCAACGTAATGCTCTGTTCATGCCTTTCTGTGGGGTCATGATGTTATTCCCTGTTAAACGAAGTCCGGATTCTGCCACAGCGTATTCGCCTTGCCCAGTGAGGCTCAGGGGAGTACCGGTTTGAATGGTCTGACTGTAACCTTCTCGTAAACTCCGGCTTCCACATAGGGGTCCGCATCGGCCCATGCCTGTGCCGCGGTCAGGGATTCAAACTCTGCTACCACCAGGCTCCCGGTGAAACCAGCTTCTCCCGGCTCAGTGGTATCCTCGGCCGGAAAGGGGCCGGCCATGAGCAGGCGCCCTTCGCTCTTGAGAGCCTCAAGGCGCTCAAGGTGCGCAGCACGGGCCTGCTTGCGGCGCTCAAGACTGTCTGCGACATCGTTGGCGATGATGGCGTAGAACATAGGGATCTCCTGCCTGGAATAACGGGTGCGTATGAGTGGCAACAGCCGCCTATGATAAGCTGCCCCCGTCTTTACGCCAATCCCGGCACGGCGCCTTATTTCCCGGAGTATTATGCACATCGACGGACACAGTCCGCTGCTAACGGACCTGCATTGCCACAGCACCGCTTCCGACGGCGGCCTTTCACCGGCCTCAGTGGTGGCTCGCGCCTCGGAGAACGGTGTGGGCGTCCTGGCGCTGACCGACCATGACACCATTGCCGGTATGGGCGAGGCCCGGGAGGCGGCTGTGGCTGACGGCATGCACCTGGTGAGCGGCGTGGAGCTGTCCTGCCTCTGGCGTGGCCAGACCATCCATGTAGTGGCCCTGGATTTCGATCCGGACGAGCCGGGGTTTCTGCAGGTGCTGGAAGGGCAGGAGAGTGTCCGGCACCAGCGCGCGGGCACCATTGACGAGCGGCTCCGGAAACAGGGTCTGCCCTCGGTGCTGGAACAGGCACGGGATCTGGCAGCCGGTGTTCCGGGGCGCCCCCACTTTGCCCGGGCGCTGGTTGATGCTGGCGTGGTCCCCGGGGAGCGGCAGGCGTTCCAGCGTTATCTGGGAACCGGGAAGGTGGGAGACGTGGCGACCTGCTGGCCGGAACTGGCAGTGGTTGTTGGCTGGATCCGTGAGGCGGGTGGTATTCCAGTACTGGCGCATCCCCGCCGTTACGGGCTGACCAACAATAAGCTGAGGAAGCTGGTACAGGCGTTCCAGGATGCGGGAGGTCAGGCTCTGGAGGTGCTCAGTGCCGGCCATTCGCCTCAGGATAGCGGCTATCTCACGCGCCTGTGCCTGGATGGTGGGCTCTGGGCTTCCGGGGGCAGTGACTTCCACTGGCCGGAACGGCCCTGGTCGGAGCTGGGCCGCCTTCCGGAACTGCCCGCCGGGCCTGACCCGGTCTGGCGGCACTTCCGCAGGGAAACACAGGCCCGTCTTCAGGGCGAATGATAGTGCAGGTAGAGATCCGTCAGGAGTTCCGGTATGGCGTCGGCATAGTCCGCCAGGCGCTTGGGGTCCCTGCGGGCCTGCTGGAAGGCTTCATCATCGAACAGGTTTGAGAGGGTCAGGATAGGCGTCATCAGCTGTCCCACCGTTTCCTCGTCCTCGCCCAGCCACTGATCCTCATCCAGCAGGAAGGTGTCTGTGAAACCGGCACACCAGTTCTCAAGCGCCTCCTCGGCGGTGTCGTCATCCTCGGGTTCGGGCAACTCCAGCGTCTGACCCTGTTCCAGCTCCTGCTGGATGGTCCTGGCGAGCCGCGATACCAGTGTCCCGAACTCGTCGGGCATGGCGTCGCCACCGGCCTCGGGCTGGCCGGTGGCAATCGCGTGGATGCGCTCCGCCGACACCGGTGCCGGCCCCACGACTGAGGCCGTGACCACGCCGTGCAGGCCAAACACATCCAGTGCCTCATCGCCCTGTCCGGGGGCGAACAGGATTGATTCCAGGGTTTCCACGTCCTGATCAGTCAGCATAACCTGGTTTCACTCCTGTTCGTTGGTCTGTGCCTGGTTGCGGGCCCTGCGGAACTCCTCCTGACGCCGGCGGATCTCCCGGGGATCGTTGTAGGCGCGCCCCTTGATCGGGTCCAGGTGAACCTCATCCTCCGCCGGGCTGTTCTCCGCCTCAGCGGTTCCGGTTTCCGCTGCGGCTGGCTGCTCAGGCGCGGCGGATGCCGATTCAGCCTGGGGAGCAGTCTCTGTCTGGGGCTCTGCTTGAGACGGGGCACCGGACGCCTCCGTGGAGGGCGTTGTTTCATCCGCCTGGGCGCTGGCGGGTTCGTCGGCGCCACTGGCAGGCTCGCCACGGCCCTCCGCTTCCGGTTGTTTCCCGGCTTCGGTCCCGGCAGAAGGCGCCTCATCGGTTGAGGTTGCCTTATCAGTGGCCGCCTTGGAGGGTTTCTGTTGTGCGCTTTCAGCGGCGCTTTCCTTAGCGGAACCAGCATCCTTTTCGGCAGCCGGGGTCTCCTTAGCTTTTGCGGCGCTTTGCTTTGCCTTGGGGGCTTCGGATTGCCCTTCGGAGCCAGCGCCGGATTCCCTCTCTGCCTTGGCGTTTCCGGTTTCCGTTTTCACGCTCTCGGCGGATTCCTGATCAGCAGGCTTGCCGTTCTTATGGCGGGGCCGGCGGGGACGCTGGAATTCCGGGTTCGGTGTTTCGTCCTCGGCGCTTTCCTGTTGGTTGCGGTTTCTGCCACCGGAGCCGCCACGACTCTGGTTCTTTCTGCGGTTGTCCGAGCGGCCCTGGTCGTCGCCATTGCTCTCAGGGGCTTTATTGCCGCTGCCCTGGGACTGTTTGCCAGAGGACTCCTCCTTCTGCGGCTCGTCACGGTCCGAATCACGATTGCGACGGTTACCTCCCCCCTTGGATTTCTGGGGGCTGCCGTCGTTACTGCCGCCTTTGTTTCCGCCACCGGCATTCGGGTCGGTATCGGATTTGCGGTCGGAACCGGATTTCTGCTCGCCCTTCGGCTTCTGGTCGGCCTTGGGTTTCTGGTCGGCATTGGACTTCTGGTCGCCACCGGATTTCTGTCCGCCGCCGCCTTTACCGGACTGGCGGGACTGATTGCCGCCGCCTTTGCCACCCTGGCCGGAACCTTCCTGTTTGCCGCCGTCCTGCTTGCCACCGGACTTCTGCTGGTTATCCGAATCCTGCTGGCCCTGGCCCCGGTTGCGGTTCTGACCACCACGGCGGCGCCTGTTCTGGCCGCCGCGCTGGTTGTTGCCATCCTGGCCCTGACGGCCACTCTGCTGTTGGCTGCCCCCCTGCTGACGCTGCTGGCTGTCACCGCTCTGACCCTGTTTCCGGTCGGAGGCATTATTGTCCTGGCGCTGGGTGCCTGAACCGGTCTCCTGCTGGGGGCTGCCGGATTCTTCCTGTGGCGCGAACATGGTCTGGAGCTTGCGCCCAACCCGTTGCCAGAACCCAAGC
Source organism: uncultured Halovibrio sp. (assembly GCF_913056445.1). NCBI lineage: Bacteria > Pseudomonadati > Pseudomonadota > Gammaproteobacteria > Oceanospirillales > Halomonadaceae > Halovibrio > uncultured Halovibrio sp. Next base: position 2,006 of record NZ_CAJXMA010000085.1, on the reverse strand, counting down.
GGCTCAGCGGCTTCCGGGGTTTCGGCTTTGGCTTCCGGGGCAGGGGTGCGGTTGGCGGGGGTAACCGCCTTCACCGCAGCTTCTTCCCGCTCGCCCGTGTTCTGGCCAACGGACCAGGCGTCTTCCGGTTCGTCTTCGTGCCTTGCAGCGATCTCGAAGCTCGCTTCACCAACGGTGACTTCGGTGTCATCGGTCCGCAGGCGCTGAACCTCGAAATGGGGTGTCTCCAGGTTCTGGGAGGGGATGACCCGTACCCGCACGTTCTCGCGCCGCTCAATGGCGTTGATCTCGTCGCGCTTCTCGTTGAGGAGGAAGGCAGCGACCGTGACCGGCACCAGTGCCCTTACTTCCGCGGTCTTGTCCTTGGAGGATTCCTCGTACATCAGGCGCATGATGCTCAGCGCCTGGGATTCCATGCTGCGGATGGAACCCTGGCCATTACAGCGTGGGCAGACCTCGCTGCGTGTCTCGCCCAGTGAGGGCCGCAGCCGCTGGCGCGACATTTCCAGCAGGCCGAAGCGGGAGATGCGGCCAAGCTGGACCCGGGCGCGATCCAGCTCCAGTGCCTCCCGGATGCGCTGCTCGACTTCGCGCTGGTGGCGGTTGGGGGACATGTCGATGAAATCGATGACAATCAGACCGCCGATATCACGCAGGCGCAGCTGGCGTGCGATCTCGTCCGCGGCCTCCAGGTTGGTCTGGAAGGCGGTTTCCTCGATGTCACCGCCGCGCGTGGCACGCGAGGAGTTGATGTCGATGGACACCAGTGCCTCGGTGGGGTCGATCACCAACGAGCCGCCGGAAGGCAGGGATACCTCCCGCTGGAAGGCGGTCTCGATCTGCGCCTCAATCTGGTACCGGCTGAGCAGCGGAATGTCATCCGTGTAGAGCTTGATCCGGTTTTCGAAAGAGGGCATGACCGCGCGTACGAAATTGAGGACATCCTCGTACACACTCGGGGAGTCGATCATCACCTCGGTGATGTCCTGGCGCAGGTAGTCGCGCACGGCACGGATGATTACGTTGCTTTCCTGGTAGATCAGGAAGGGGGCCTTGCGCGCTTCCGCAGCCTGGGTGATGGCGTCCCAGAACTGCAGCAGGTAGTCCAGGTCCCACTGGAGTTCCTCGGTTTCACGGCCGATCCCGGCTGTGCGGACGATCACGCCCATGGCCTTGGGCACCTTGAGCCCGGACATGGCGTCCTTGAGCTGGCTGCGCTCATCCCCCTGGATGCGGCGTGAAATGCCGCCGGCACGGGGATTGTTCGGCATCAGTACCAGGTAGCGCCCGGCGAGGGTAATGAAGGTGGTCAGGGCTGCGCCCTTGTTGCCGCGTTCTTCCTTGTCGACCTGGACGATCAGTTCCTGGCCCTCGTTGAGCACGTCCTTGATGTTGATCTTGCCATCAATATCGGACGGGGCCTTGCTGAAGTATTCGCGGGCGATTTCCTTCAGGGGCAGGAAGCCGTGGCGTTCGGAACCGTAATCAATGAAGGCTGCTTCAAGGCTGGGCTCGATGCGGGTGATGCGGCCCTTGTAGATGTTGGACTTCTTCTGTTCGCGGGTGCTGGATTCGATATCAAGATCGACCAAACGCTGGCCATCGACCAGGGCGACACGCAACTCCTCTTCGTGAGTTGCATTGATCAGCATTCTTTTCATGTGGAACAAACTTCCATCGTTCTGCGACGGAAGCGGTGCGGGGCGCAATGACGAGACAGCGGGCCTGCGTCCGCCCGCTTCAGCAAAGCCGGGGGGCCTTCTATGGCCACCCCGTGCTTGAGGCATGCGGTTCTGTGGCCGCATGCCACCGAAGTCTGTCCCGTACCGGCTACGAGGTCTTATGTCATATTCATGATCAGGACAGCCCGAACCGGTGCTTCTGTGTTTTCAAACCGTTGCGATGACCCTGCCGCGCGCTTCCGCCCGGATTGACATCAGTTCCTCCGGCCTTGACTCCAGCCGGGCGGAACACCCATCACGACGCGCGTTGTTCTCAGTTTCCGT
>NZ_CAJXMA010000084.1:0-11679 GCF_913056445.1 uncultured Halovibrio sp. | reverse complement strand
GCTCCAGGGCCCGGCGCTCCATCAGGTCCGGGCCACGCCCGAGTATGTCCAGAAGCCCGTAGGAGACCTGGGCCTGGTAGGAGCGTTTGATGTCATCCATGTGGCGCTGGACCGTCTCGAAGCGTTCCCTGGGGCAAAGGGTCTGTACCGGCAACGGCACAAGCACCAGACCGAACTGGTTGCCAAGGCGGGTAATGGGCTGGTCCAGTGGTCGCAGGTTGAAGGGCACAGCCACGTGGATGCCGGCCTCGGGCAGAGGTGTGGCGCTCTGCTGGATGTGCGCCTGGACCGCGCCGGTGGCGGCGGCAAGCAGCACATCGTTGACCGTGCCGTTAAGGGCCCTGGCGGTGGCCTTCACCTCTCCCAGATCCAGCGGCTCGGACCAGGCGACCTGCTTGCGTCCGCACTGGGGGCCCTTGAGTCCTGTGGGAGGGTCCGGTGGGCTGAAGGCCACCTTGAACAGGTCCCGCCCCACGAACAGGCATTCCCGCCCCAGGCGCACCAGGTAGGCGGGGTCCTCGCGCATGGTGCGCCAGGTCTGTCGGGCCTGCCAGCGGGCAAGGCGCAGATTGCGGCGTGCCCGGAACAGTGTCTGGCGCCATTCCGGTGAATCGTTCCGTGCCCGTTTGCGGTGCTTGGCGCTCTTCCGGCTGCTGCCGGTATCGTCCTGCTCATCGGTCAGCGAGAGCAGGACCCGCACCAGCGAAATGCCGTCCGCGATGCAGTGGTGGATGCGTACGATCAGCGCGCAGCCCCCCTGGTAGTTATCGACGTAATGGATCTGCCAGAGCGGGTGGTTGAAGTCCAGTGGCGTGCTGTTGAGGTCGCTGGCCAGCTGCTGCAGCGCAGCCTGGTCAGCGTTGCCGGGAAGGGCGGTGATGTGGAAGTGGTTGTCGAGATCGAACCACGGATCCTCTTCCCAGTAACAGCGGTCATTCTGGCAGACCACCCGCTGGCGGAAGCGCTCAAAGCGCAGGAATCGTTCTTCAAGCAGGTTGCGGAACGCCCTGATATCGATGGGCTCGTCGAATACGAGCACGGCACCGATCATCATCGGACTTTCAGGCGACTCCATCCGCAACCAGGCGGTATCGACCGAGGACATGGCTGTGCGTTGGGCAGACATGATCCCTCCCTGGTTGCAGTCATGTTGGGGTGATGGTCGGCCAGTATACTGCGGTGCGGAAGCAGTTCAAATGATCATTTACTGATCAGCGCAGCGTATCCCGGAGAATGCGCTGTTTCTGGCGGTTCCAGTCACGCTCCTTCTCGGTGTGGCGCTTATCATACTGTCTCTTGCCCTTGACCAGTGCGATCTCGCACTTGACCAGGTTCTTCTTCCAGTACAGTGCCAGTGGCACGCAGGTGTGGCCCGTCTGCTGGGTTTTGCCGAGCAGTGTGGCCAGCTCGCGCCGGTGGAGGAGCAGTTTGCGCGTGCGCGTCGGATCCGGGTTGATGTGGGTGGATACAGACGGCAGAGGCGGAAAGTGAGCGCCCAGCAGCCATGCCTCCTCGTCCTTGAGCAGGACATAGGCATCGGTGATCTGGGCCTTGCCCGCACGCAGGGCCTTGACCTCCCAGCCGTGGAGCTGGAGGCCCGCCTCGAACTTCTGTTCGATGTGGAATTCGTGCCGCGCCTTCTTGTTGAGCGCGATGGTGCTGCCGCCCTTGGCGGGCTTTTTTTTCTGAGCCATGGGAATCATCCGGCCTGGCGGAGTGGGTGTTTCTGCAAACGGCGTATTGTAGCCCATAGGGCGTGCCTCTGGGCAAAGTCTGCGGAGTCGCGGCTGAATAAGGCGGCTACACTGGGCTATAATCCGCCTTCATCCGATCGGGAGCCTGTTCATGCATTCCAACCCGGGAGCGCCGGTCACTGCCTGGGGCAGCCGCTGGACCTTCGCGCTGGCGCTGGCCGCGGTCGTGCTCGGTGCCGGCAATCTCTGGCTGGTGCCGCCGGCTGTGGTGGCGCACGGCGGCGGCGCCTTCCTGCTGGTCTACGGTCTGGCGCTGATGTTTGCCGGGGTCCCCGTGGTGATGACAGAGCTGGCAATGGCTCGGCGTTACCGGCAGGGTCCGGATCACTCCCTGCAGGCGGCAGCCGAAGGGGCCGGGCTGCACTCGCGGAGTCTGCCATGGGCCGGTCGCGGTATGCTGTTGGCCGCGTTACTGCTGTTTGGTCTCTACTCGGTGCTTGGGGGTGTGTCCCTGGCCTGGCTTTTCCGGGCTGCGCTGGGAGAGCTGAGGGGCGCCAGTGAGGCCTCCGCCACAGCCCTGTTCACGGATTTTGCCGGCGATATGCAGCAGGTTGCTCTGTGGCAGGTGGTTTTTGTCGGGCTGGTACTGGCGGTGGCCCTGCGTAATCTGGGCCGGGGGGTTCAGCGCTCGCTGCGCACGGTCATTCCGTTGCTGGGTGTGTTGCTTGTGATCATGATGGTGGTGGCCCTGTCCTCGGGCAAGGGCCAGGAGGCGGCCTGGTCCCTGTTCTGGCCTCGCTGGGAGGATCTCGGGTGGTATGGCGCGGCGCTTGCCATCCAGCTCGCAGTCTATTCGCTGGCCGTCGGGGTCGGTGTGCTCATGACCCTGGGCAGCTACATGCCGGGGAATGCCTCCATGCCGCTCTCTGCGCTCGGGGTGGCGGTGGTGGACCTGGTGGTGACTCTGGTGCTTGGGCTGGCGGTTACGGCTCTGGTGCTGGCGGAGCAGGTGCCGCTGACATCTGGTTTTGAGCTGGTGTTCGTGTCGCTGCCGCAGGTGTTTGAGGCCATGGCCGGGGGGCAGCTTGCAGGCAGTCTGTTCTATCTGGTCATGGTGCTGCTGGTCTGGACCTCGGCTCTGTTCACGCTGGAGGTGGTGGTGGCCCGTGTCACGGAAACCCTGGGTGGTAACCGGGTGGTGGCCGGAATCATCGCCATGCTGCCGGCGGGTGCCGCGGCGGCCCTGGCTCTGTTCGGGTTCACCTGGGCAGGGGGGGTGGATGTCTGGGCGTTGATGGAGCTTGTCGTCATACTTGTGCTGGTACCCGTGTCGGTGCTGGCATTGGTCAGGCTCGCAGGCTGGCAGTTGCCGCCGCGCCAGCTTCTGGCCTTTCTGGGCGTAAGGGGCCGGGGATACCGACTGTGGCGCTGGCTGATGGCATGGCTGGTGCCGCTGGCCGTGGTGGTCGCTGTGGTTGTTACGGTGGTTGAGTACAGAGCGGGTTTCTGCAGGCTGGCCGGCACTGCCGTGTGTGGCGGTGGTGGTCTGGAGCGGCCGGTGATGCCCATAGAAGAGGAACCTCACGGGGTAAACATTCAATGACCCGACAGATCGAGCGCAGTGCACTGGTGCATCATTCCGCGGAAGAGATGTTCCACCTGGTCAGTGACGTGGAGCGTTACCCGGAGTTTCTTCCATGGTGTGGCGGCGCGGTACTGCATGAACAGGGTGGGGATCAGCTGGTGGCATCGCTGGATGTGGAGCGTGGCGGCCTGAAACAGCGCTTCACCACACGCAATCACCTGATGCCTGCGGAATCGATCCGTATGGAGCTGGTGGATGGCCCCTTCGAACATCTGCAGGGGCTCTGGCAGTTCCGTGCGCTACGGGCGGATGCCTGCAGGGTAACGCTCAGCCTGGAGTTCGCGGTTCAGAATGGGTTGGCACAGATGGCTTTCAGCGGCGTGTTTGCCCAGGCTGCCAATACCATGGTCGATGCGTTCTGCAGAAGAGCGCGGGCACTCCATGAGGTCGAGGGGCAATGATCCGTGTGGAAGTGGCCTATGCGCGCCCGGACATCCAGCGTCTGATTGCGCTCAGCCTTCCTGAGGGGAGTACGGCGCTTGATGCCATTCGTGAGTCCGGAATCGAGGGTCTTTTCCCCGGGATCGATCTGGAGCACCAGAGCGTGGGCGTGTTCAGCCAGGTGATTGCGGAGCCCGGGCTGTATCGTCTGCGTGAGGGGGACCGGGTGGAGATCTACCGCCCCCTTGAGATTGATCCCAAGGAGGCACGGGCAAAGAGGGCCGGTACGCGGCGCTGACCGTCGGCTCAGTTGGCCGGGGTCTCCTCCAGTAGTTTCGCTTCATGCCGGAGGTACTGGCCTTCCTCGTAGATGATGGTGACACGCTGCTTGCGGATGTCTCCACCGTCCTCCTGGAAGGTGTACAGGTAGTGTTCGCGGTCCGGGTTGAAGCTGCTCACGGTTATGGGGGTGCCCAAAAGCTCGTGCACGTCGGCCCGTGTCATGGTCGGATTGAGCTCGCCGAGATCTTCCTGATCGATAATGTTACCCTGTTGAACGTCGATCCGGTAAACACCCGGAAAACTGCATGCCGCAAGGCTGAGCGTCAGGGTGACCGCAGCCAGGCAGGCGGGAATGGAAGCCTTTTGCATCGTGGAAGGAAATCCTCTATCTTGAGTGCCGCTCCGAGGCGCGCTGCCCGCCTGAAGATGAGCGCACATGGTAACGAAAGCCCACTCCATCACCAACGGTTAGGTTCAGCATGGCACCAGAAAACGTCGAGCTGCGCAAGGCAGGCCTCAAGGTTACGCTGCCGCGTGTGAAGATTCTCAGCATCCTGGAAAGCGCGGAAGCCGCGGAGGATGCGGAAGGCGATCACCACCTCAGTGCCGAGGATGTGTACAAGAAACTCCTGGAATCGGGTGATGACGTGGGGCTGGCCACTGTTTACCGGGTGCTGACCCAGTTCGAAGCGGCGGGCCTGGTGCTTCGCCACAATTTCGAAGGCGGTCATGCGGTATTCGAGCTGGCCGGGGAAGAGCATCATGACCACATGGTGTGCACCCAGACGGGGCGGGTGATCGAGTTCTATGACGAGGTTATCGAGGACCGTCAGCGCCGCATCGCCGAGGAGCATGGCTTCGATCTGGTGGATCACAGCATGATCCTTTACGTGAAGCCGAAATAATCATCACGCGGCTGCCGTAGGAGCGAGCCTTGCTCGCGATGAACTGGATCGCCTGCAAGGCAGGCTCCTACAGTCCTCATTCAGTGATGGGTCGCCTGCCCCTTCTGGACCATCTCGCTGGCGTGGGCCATGGTCTGCTCCGTGAGATCCACGCCACCGAGCATCCTGGCCACCTCCCGGATCCGTTCCTCGGAATCCAGGTTTTCCACTGTTGAATAGGTCTGTTCGTCCTCGGTGAATTTGCTCACGGTCATGTGCTGGTGAGCCTGGCTGGCAACCTGGGGCAGGTGGGTCACGCACAGGATCTGGCCGCTTTCACCAAGCTGGCGCAGCAGCCGCCCGACCACTTCCGCGACGCCACCGCCAATGCCCACGTCCACTTCGTCGAAGACAAGCGTTGGGATCGTTGAGGTCTGGGCCACGACCACCTGGATGGCGAGGCTGATGCGGGAGAGTTCGCCGCCGGATGCTACTTTCCCGAGCGGGCGGGCACTCTGGCCTGCATTGGTGCTGACCAGGAACTCCATTTCCTCGTGCCCGGAGGCAGCGGGCTGGCCGTCTCCGGATGGGGCAGAGAAATGGGTCTGGAACTGGATGTCCGGCATGCTCAGCCGGCGCAGTTCCTCGCCGACGCCCGCGTCGAGGCGTTCGGCGGCCTGCCTTCGGGCACTGCTGAGTTCGTCCGCAAGCCGGTTCCATTCCGTGCGGGCCGCTTCCATCCGTTCCTGCAGCTGCTCCAGGCTTTCGGAGCCATTCTCGAGCTCATCCAGCTCGGCGCGCAGTGAGGCCTGGTGTTCGCGGATTTCCTGGGGTTGGATCTGGTGCTTGCGCGCGATCTGGTAGATCCAGCTCAGGCGTTCTTCCACCTCCTTCAGGCGCTGAGGGTCGCAGTCATAGTCGTCGATGAAGCGCCGCAGGTTGTCCCCGGCCTCCTCGGCCTGGATGCGGGCCTCTTCGAGCATCTGGCAGGTTTCCGCGAGCTGGGGAACCTCGATCGGCAGCCGCTCCAGTCTCTGGCGTGCGTGCTCCAGCATGCTGACCGCCGCCGGTTCACCCTCACTGCAGCACTGGGCAGCCTCGTGGCACTGCTCAAGAATGCTTTCACCATTGGCCAGCTGCTTCTGTTCCGCCTCGAGCTGTTCCAGCTCCTCCGCGCCCAGGGCCAGCCGGTCGAGTTCCTCCACCTGGTAGCGCAGCAGTTCCGTGCGGGCGTTGCGCTCATCCCGCTGGTTGCTGGCCTGCTCCAGCTTGCGGTTGAGTTCGCGCCATTCCCGGAATGCGGCGCGTACCTGTTCGGCAAGTTCGCCGTTGCCACCGAATTCGTCCACCAGCCGATGATGCGTCTCGCGCTTGAGCAGGGATTGATGCTGGTGCTGGCTGTGGATGTCCATGAGCATGCTGCCCAGGGTCTTCAGGTCCGTGAGTGTGCAGGGCTGGCCGTTGATGTAGCCGCGGGAGCGCCCATCACGCCGGATCACGCGCCTGAGCACACAGTCATTCTCCTGGTCCAGTTCCCGTTCCTCCAGCCACTGCTGGGCCTCCGGGGTGCGGGAGAGGTCGAACACCGCGCTCAGGTCGGCCCGGTCCGCGCCCTCACGCACGGCGCCCGCATCCGCCCGGGCCCCGGTGACCAGGCTCAGGGCATCCATGACGATGGACTTGCCGGCACCGGTTTCGCCGGTGAGCGTGGTCATCCCTTCCCGGATGGTCAGTTCCACTTTCTCCGCAACGGCGTAGTTGGCAACGGTCAGGTGCGTGAGCATGAGCGACTCCTGATGTGTATCCATATACAGTATGTGGATATTTGTACAGTGAGTTGGTCAGGGTTTCAAGGGGCTGGGAGGGCGCATGGGTGGAATAAAATGCGCGGGGGTGGTTGAAACCTGCTGCAGCAGCCCCATATCGCCCGGCAGACGTCCCCAAGCGGGCCAGAGAATTCGATACCGAGCAATGAGGTCGATCATGAGTGATGACGAAACCCGTAAGGATGAATCCGTGAACGAGGCCGAGCAGGGCGCCGGCGCGGAAGAAGCGGAGCCGGCAACCGGAGCGGGCGAAGACGCTGCGTCCGCTGGCAGCGGGGATGGCGAGGTCGCTCAGCTGCGTGAACAGCTCGAGGAGCAGAAGGAAGAAGTGCTGCGCGCGAAGGCGGAGATGCAGAACATCCGCCGGCGTGCCGAGATTGATGTGGAAAAGGCGCACAAGTTCGGCACCGAGAAGTTTGTGAAGGAGCTTCTGCCGGTGGTCGACAGCCTGGAGAAGGCGGTTGAGAGCGCCCAGAACCAGGAGGTTCAGAACGAGGAGGTCGTCAGCCGCATCAAGGAAGGCGTGGACATGACGCTCGATATGTTCATCGGTGCGCTGTCCAAGTTCAACGTCGAGCAGATCAACCCGGTGGGTGAGCCCTTCGACCCGCAGAAGCACGAAGCCATGTCCATGGTCCCGAGCAATGAGGCGGAGCCGAACACCGTGATTGCGGTGATGCAGAAGGGGTACCTCCTGCACGAGCGTGTTGTGCGCCCGGCAATGGTCATGGTGGCCAAGGCTGACGATTCCGGAGGTGGAAACGTCGACGAGCAGGCTTGAAATTGAGCCGTTAAGCCCAATAAAGGCAGTAACGGCAACCGGATACCGGATTTGAATTCAACGATCAGAAAACTGGAGTGATATCCATGGGTAAGATTATCGGCATTGACCTGGGCACCACGAACTCCTGCGTGGCCATCCCGGATGGTGACGGGGTCAAGGTGATTGAAAACGCAGAGGGTGATCGCACTACGCCCTCCATCGTGGCTTACACCGACGAAGGTGAAACCCTTGTAGGTGCTGCAGCCAAGCGCCAGGCGGTGACCAATCCGAAAAACACGCTGTATGCCATCAAGCGTCTCATCGGCCGTGCCTATGACGACGATGTCGTTCAGAAGGACATCAAGATGGTGCCCTACGACATCGTCAAGAACGACAACGGCGATGCCTGGGTGGAAGTGAACGGCGAGAAGATGGCGCCCCCGCAGGTGTCCGCCGAGGTGCTCAAGAAGATGAAGCGCACCGCTGAGGACTATCTCGGTGAAACGGTCACTGAAGCGGTGGTTACCGTTCCGGCCTACTTCAACGACAACCAGCGTCAGGCTACCAAGGACGCAGGTCGTATCGCCGGGCTGGACGTGAAGCGGATCATCAACGAGCCGACCGCGGCCGCTCTGGCCTATGGCCTGGACAAGAAGGGCAAGGACCGCACCGTGGCGGTGTATGACCTGGGCGGCGGTACCTTCGACATTTCCATCATCGAGATTGCGGATGTCGACGGCGAGAAGCAGTTCGAAGTGCTGGCCACCAGCGGTGACACCTTCCTGGGTGGTGAAGACTTCGACCTCGCGCTCATCGAATACCTGGCTGACCAGTTCAAGAAAGAGCAGGGAATTGACCTGCGCGGTGATTCCCTGGCCATGCAGCGCCTGAAGGAAGCTGCCGAGAAGGCCAAGGTCGAGCTCTCCAGCGCGCAGCAGACTGACGTGAACCTGCCGTACATTACGGCGGACCAGAACGGGCCCAAGCACCTGAACGTGAAGGTGACCCGTGCCAAGCTGGAGTCGCTGGTCGAGGATCTGGTCAAGCGCAGCATCGATCCGTGCAAGACCTGCATCAACGATGCCGGCGTCAAGGTTGGCGACATCGACGAGGTCATTCTGGTCGGCGGTCAGACACGGATGCCCAAGGTGCAGGAAGCGGTCAAAGAGTTCTTTGGCGCCGATCCGCGCAAGGACGTCAACCCGGACGAAGCTGTCGCCATGGGTGCGGCCCTGCAGGGCTCTGTGCTCTCCGGCGATGTGAAGGATGTGCTGCTGCTGGACGTGACACCGCTGACCCTGGGTATCGAGACCATGGGCGGCGTTGCCACACCGGTGATCGAGAAGAACACCACGATCCCGACCAAGAAGTCGCAGACCTTCTCGACCGCCGAGGACAACCAGACCGCGGTAACCATTCACGTGGTCCAGGGCGAGCGCAAGCAGGCGGCCCAGAACAAGTCCCTCGGTCGCTTCGACCTGGCGGACATCCCGCCGGCACCGCGCGGTACACCGCAGATCGAAGTAACGTTCGACATCGATGCCAACGGTATCCTGAACGTCTCTGCGAAGGACAAGGCGACCGGCAAGGAGCAGTCCATTGAGATCAAGGCGTCTTCCGGCCTGACCGAAGATGAAGTCGATCAGATGGTCAAGGATGCTGAGCAGAACGCTCAGGAAGACGAGAAGTTCGAGGAGCTGGTCCAGGCACGCAACCAGGGCGACAGCATGATCCATGCGGTTCGCAAGAGCCTGGAGGAAGCCGGCGATCAGGCGACCGAGGAGGAGAAGACCGCCATCGAGAACGCCATCTCCGAACTGGAAGAGGCGATGAAGGGCGACGACAAGGAGCAGATCGAGGCCAAGACCCAGGCCCTGACCGAAGCCTCCTCCAGCCTGGCGCAGAAGATGTACTCCCAGCAGGGTGAAGAAGGCGGTGCCGAGGCTGAAGGCAGCCAGGACCAGGGCGGTGGTGATGATGCAGTTGACGCCGAGTTCGAGGAAGTCGACGACAATGACAAGCGGTAAAACCGCTGGCATCATCCACACCCTTTGATCGGCGAACGCGGGAGCTTTCTCCCGCGTTCGTCGTTGTTGTGAACATTCGAATTACGGTTGACAGACTGTCATGGCCAAACGCGACTATTACGAGATCCTTGGCGTCTCCCAGGGCGCTGATGACAAGGAGATCAAGAAGGCATACCGGAAGCTGGCAATGAAGTATCATCCGGACCGCAATCCGGATGACGAAGACGCCGAAGCGCGCTTCAAAGAGGCCAGCGAGGCCTATGAAGTCCTGAGTGACCCCGAGAAGAAGGCCGCCTATGACCAGTTCGGTCATGCCGGCGTTGATGGCTCCGCCGGTGGCGGCGGTGGCTTCGGCGGTGGTGGCGCCAGCTTCTCCGACATCTTCGGGGATGTCTTTGGTGACATCTTCGGCGGCGGCCGGGGCCGCAGTGGCCGGGGTGCCGACCTGCGTTACACGCTGGAGCTGGACCTCGAGGACGCCGTGCGCGGCAAGAACGTCAAGATCGAGATCCCCAGTGCCACCGAATGCAGCAGCTGTAACGGCAGCGGCGCCGAGCCGGGCACGCGGCCGGAGACCTGCGGGACCTGTCGCGGTATGGGGCAGGTGCGCATGCAGCAGGGCTTCTTCTCGGTGCAGCAGACGTGCCCCAACTGTCGGGGCGCCGGCCAGATCGTGAAGAACCCCTGCAAGGCCTGCCGTGGCGAAGGGTTCGTCGAGGAAGAGAAGACCCTTTCGGTCAAGGTGCCGCCGGGCGTGGACACCGGTGATCGGATTCGCCTTTCCGGCGAAGGCGAGCCGGGCATGCACGGCGCCGCGCCGGGGGATCTCTATGTGCAGATCGCGGTCAAGGAGCATCCCATCTTTGACCGGGACGGTCGTAACCTGCATTGCGACGTGCCCATCAGCATCACGGATGCGGCGCTCGGGGGCGAGCTCGAGGTGCCGACGCTGGATGGGCGGGTCAAGCTCAAGATCCCGGCGGAGACCCAGAGCGGCAAGCTCTTCCGTCTTCGCGGCAAGGGTGTGACGCCCGTGCGTGGCGGATCGCCGGGTGACCTGCTGTGCCGGGTAATGGTGGAAACACCGGTCAATCTCACCAAGAAGCAGAAAGAGCTGTTGCGTGAGTTCGATCAGACCCTCCAGGAGGACAGCGACGGCAGGCAGCATGGCCCACGCAAGAGCTCCTGGTTTGAGGGCGTGAAGAATTTCTTTGAGGATATGAAGTTCTAGCTGACCGGGTACAGTGGATATGGATGGGGACACAGTATGACGCGTATTGCGGTGGCCGGCGCTGCCGGCCGTATGGGCAAAACGCTGGTTGAGGCGGTGACGCTGACCGATGGGGTTTCCCTGGGGGCGGCAACCGTTCATCCGGAGAGTTCGCTGATCGGTTCGGATGCCGGCGAAGTGGCCGGCGTTGGCCGCAATGGTGTGATGCTGGCCGGCAGCCTCTCGGAGGTGACGGACGATTTCGATCTGGTGATCGATTTCACTTTCCCGGATCTGACCCTGCAGCATCTGGATGTTTGCCGTGCGACCGGAAAAGCGGCCGTGATCGGGACCACGGGGTTGAGCGAAGCCGAGAAGCAACAGCTCGAGGCGAAAAGCGAAGGCCTGAATGTGGTGTTCGCTCCCAACATGAGTGTGGGCGTGAATCTGCTGCTCCAGATCCTGCAGACGGCGGCCCGGGTGATGGGTGATGATGCCGATGTGGAGATCATTGAAGCCCACCACCGCCACAAGAAGGACGCCCCTTCGGGGACCGCATTGCGGCTGGGTGAGGTGGTTGCCGACACGCTTGGCCGTGACCTCCAGCAGTGCGCTGTCTATGGCCGGGAGGGTTTCACCGGGGAGCGCCCGCGTGAGGCCATCGGTTTTGAAACCATCCGTGCCGGAGATATCGTCGGTGAGCATACCGTCATGTTTGCCGGCCTTGGGGAGCGCATCGAGATCAGCCACAAAGCCAGCAGCCGCATGACCTTCGCCCAGGGCGCTGTCAGGGCTGCCCAGTGGCTGATGCAGCAGCCCGCGGGGCTGTATGACATGCAGGATGTGGTCGGGCTGAAGTGATCCGTGTCCCCGGGACTCCCGTCCGCCCCATAAGGGCTGTTCCGGATGACAGTGCAGTGGGTTTCTCTATATAATACGCCGGATTTGATAAGCGTTTACTTCACCG
>NZ_CAJXMA010000083.1:0-12171 GCF_913056445.1 uncultured Halovibrio sp. | reverse complement strand
GCGCAAGTACGGCGAACCCCCCTCCGAGGCGATGGTGGAATCCGCCATGCGCCATATCGAGATCCTCGACCGGTATGATTTCAAGGACTTCAAGGTCAGCCTCAAGGCCTCCGATGTGATCATGGCGGTCCAGGCCTATCGACTTATCGCGGATAAGATCGAGCAGCCCCTGCATCTGGGGATTACCGAGGCTGGCGGCCTGCGTTCCGGCGCTGTGAAATCGTCTGTGGGTCTGGGGATGCTGCTGGCGGAAGGGATCGGTGATACCATCCGCATCTCGCTGGCGGCGGACCCGGTAGAGGAGATCAAGGTTGGCTTTGATATCCTCAAGAGTCTGCGCCTGCGCACGCGCGGGATCAACTTCATCGCCTGCCCGAGTTGCTCGCGCCAGAACTTTGATGTGATCGGCACCATGAATGAGCTGGAATCCCGTCTGGAGGATGTGAACACCTCCATGGATGTGGCCGTGATTGGCTGCATCGTGAACGGGCCAGGTGAGGCAAAGGAAGCGGACATCGGCATCACCGGCGGTACTCCCCAGCACCTGATGTACCAGGACGGGGACAAGGATCGCAAGATCGACAAGGCCTCCCTGGTGGATGACCTCGAGCGCGAGATCCGTGAGCGGGCGGCGCGCAAGAAGGCGGAAGAAGACGCCATCATCGCCAAGGGCTGATCGCGGGCGGGCAACCACGCGACCGAACAGGGGAGAACCTTGGCCAGAATACAGGCAATTCGTGGAATGAATGACATACTGCCGGACCAGTCACCGGTCTGGCAGTATGTGGAGCGCACTCTGGGTGATGTGCTCAGCGCCTATGGGTATCGCGAGATCCGGATGCCCATCGTGGAGAAAACCGAGCTGTTCAGCCGGTCCATCGGCGAGGTGACCGACATCGTCGAAAAGGAGATGTACACCTTTGAGGACCGCAATGGCGACAGCCTGACCCTGAGACCAGAGGGGACCGCCGGCTGTGTCCGGGCAGCGGAGCAGCACGGTCTGCTGTTCAACCAGCAGCAGCGCCTCTGGTACACCGGCCCCATGTTCCGCCACGAGCGGCCCCAGAAGGGACGTTACCGCCAGTTCCACCAGATCGGCGTGGAAGCCTTCGGGATGGAAGGGCCGGATATTGACGCCGAGCTGCTTCTGATGACCGCCCGCATCTGGCGGGCACTGGGCCTGGCGGGTCAGGTGCGCCTGGAGATCAACTCCCTGGGCACCGCTGAGGACCGGCAGCGCTACCGCGAGGCGCTCACCGCCTATCTTGAGGGCCATCGTGATCGACTGGACGAGGACAGCCAGCGGCGTCTCGCCGAAAACCCGTTACGGATTCTCGACTCGAAAGTGGCTGAAACCCAGCGCATCCTCGAGGATGCCCCGGTATTGGCCGACTATATCGGGGAAGAAAGCCGCGAGCATTTCCGGGTGCTGTGTGAGCGTCTGGATGCAGCCGGCCTTGCCTACAGCGTGAATTCCGGCCTGGTCCGGGGGCTGGACTACTATGGTAAAACCGTGTTCGAGTGGGTCACCGACGCGCTGGGGGCCCAGGGCACGGTCTGTGCCGGGGGCCGGTACGATGGTCTGGTGGAGCAGCTCGGTGGGCGCTCGACTCCCGCGATCGGGTTTGCCATGGGAATGGAACGGCTGATCCTGCTGCTCGAGACCGAAGGGCTGATCCCGGAATGGGTCAACGGCAATGCGGATATCTATGTCATGGGCATGGATGACAGCCTCTCCGGCCAGGCATTCGGCCTTGCGGAGCGCCTGCGGGATGCACTGCCGGCGCATCGGGTGGTCAGCCACTGCGGTGGTGGCGGTTTCAAGAGCCGTATGAAGAAAGCCGACGCCTCCGGTGCACAGCTGGCCGTGATCCTGGGTGCGGATGAAGCCGCGGCCGGTGAGGTCAGCGTGAAGAACCTGGCAAACACCGAGCAGCAGCGGATTGCGCAGTCCGAGCTGGTAGCCGCCTGTCAGGCCCACCTCGGTGACAAAGCGAACGAACAGGGAGAATAAGAAAGTGGCCGAAGAAGACGAACAGTGGGAAGCGTTCAAGCGCTGGTGGAAGCAGAACGGTTCCAGCGTGCTGATGGGCATTGCCATCGTGGTTCTGGGTATAGCTGGCTGGCAGTACTGGGAGGCGCGTGAAGCCTCGGCCCGCGCGGAAGCCCGCCAGGGTTTTGACAGCGTGATCAGCACACTGCAGTCGGATAAGGAGACTGAGGAGCGGCTTTCCACCATGGAGTACGCTCTGGACAATCTTAAGGACAGCCAGCCGGACAGCCCCTATACGGTGTTCTCTGCCATGGTTGCGGCCAGCGTCTATATGGAGGAATCCCGCGCGGAGGACGCTGTTGAGGAACTGGAATGGGCGCTGGAGCAGGCAGGGGGTCAACCGCTGCCGCGGGTGATCCGTCTGCGCCTGGCCAGAGCTCAGCTGGCCAGCGGCGAGGCTGAGAGCGCGATCGCGACACTGGAAGGCCTTGAGGATGCCGGGGAATTCGCTCCCCTGTTCCATGAACTCAGAGGTGATGCTCACCATGCTGCGGGGAATGAGGACGCGGCGCGTGAGGCCTATCAGGCAGCGCGCGAGTCGCATGGTGAGGATGTGAATGATCGCCTGCTTGAAATCAAGCTCAGTGACCTTGCCGTAATGGAGGAGGGTTGATGCGGGCACCTGCCGCAGCGTGGCGCTGCCTGACGACCTGCATTCTGGCCGGCGCGGTGCTTGCCGGGTGCAGCAGTTCCGAACCCCGGGAACAGCCAGCTCCCGTCCCCGGGGTCAGTGGCGACGCTGAGATCCGCGAGATCTGGAGCCGGCGTGTCGGGGAGGGAATGGACGGCCAGTACCTTTTCCTGTCCCCCGGCATTCACGAGGAAACGGTCTACGCCGCCACCCAGAACGGCTACATAACGGCCTATAACGCCCGCAATGGCCGTCGTGACTGGTGGGAAAAGCTGGATGAGCGCCTTCTTGGCGGTGTGGGCGTGGACGCGGATCATCTCTATGTCGTGACCCGCAATGGTGAGCTGATCGCTCTCTCCCATGAAGGGAAGGAGCAGTGGCGCACCTCGCTGCCCAACGAAGCCCTGGTGCCGCCGCAGAGTAACGGGCGCTATGTGGTCGTGCAGACCATCGACGGCGAGCTTCTGGCGTTCAGCCAGTCGAATGGCAACCGGCGCTGGCAGTACGACAGCAACATGCCGGTGCTCAGCTTCCGCGGCAATGCCACGCCCTGGATCGATGGCAGCCGTGTCATCGCCGGCTTTGACAACGGTCGGGTGGTGGCGCTGGATGTGAACAGTGGCGCCGTCCAATGGGAGCAGAGACTGGCTCAGCCGGCAGGCAGAACCGAGCTGGAGCGGTTGGTGGACGTGGATTCCTCGCCCCATGTGGTTGACGATACGGTCTATGTGAGCGCCTATCAGGGCAGTGTTACGGCACTGGAGCTGCGCTCCGGCGAGGAACGCTGGAGCCGTGAGCTGTCCAGTCTGGAGGCGCCCGCCGTCACGGAGGAGCAGGTTGTGGCTGCCGGTGCCGACGGGGCCCTGGTGGGTTTTGAACGTGCTTCCCGCAGTGAACTCTGGCGCCACCGTGAGCTCGCCTGGCGTCAGCCGACGGCACCCGTGGCGCTCGGCAACCATGCCGTTGTCGGGGATTTCGAAGGCTATCTCTATGCGGTTGATGCCACCGACGGCACCATTGATAGCCGTGTTCTCGTGGACGACGAAGGCCTGCGTTCGGATCCCATCCGCTTCCGTGACCGTGTGATCGTGTTCGGTAACGGGGGCTGGCTGGCCTCCTACCACGTACGGGAAGGTGACCGCTGAAGTCCATGACGCCCGTAATCGCCGTTGTCGGCCGCCCCAATGTGGGCAAGTCCACGCTGTTCAACCAGCTTACACGCAGTCGGGATGCCCTGGTGGCCGACTTCTCGGGCCTGACCCGGGATCGCCAGTACGGCGAGGGCCGCCACCATGGGCACCGCTTCATCGCCATTGATACCGGTGGCCTTGCCGGTGACGACGAGGGCGTGGACCAGCTCATGGCGGACCAGGCCGAGGCGGCCATTGAGGAGGCCGACGAGGTCCTGCTGGTGGTCGATGGCCGTGCCGGGCTCACTCCCGGTGACGAGTACATCATCGACCGGCTCCGCCGGCAGGGCGTGGCGGCGCACCTGGTCGTCAACAAGACCGACGGCCAGGACGAGGATCAGGCGTCCGCGGAGTTCCACGGCCTTGGTTTTGATCCCCTCCACCGGATTTCCGCCGCCCATAACCGGGGCATCCGCCGTCTCCTGGACGATGTGCTTGGCGATGCCGAAGCCCTGGAAGAGGAGGCCGAAGAGACGGAAGAGGACGGGCGCATCCAGGTCGGGATCATCGGCCGGCCGAACGTGGGCAAGTCCACGCTGGTCAATCGCATCCTCGGCGAGGATCGGGTTGTGGTCTATGACGAACCCGGCACCACACGGGACAGCATCCGGGTCCCCTTCAGCCGCCGGGATCGCGACTACACCCTGATCGATACCGCTGGTGTGCGCCGCCGGCGCCAGGTCAAGGAGAAGGTCGAGAAGTTCTCGGTCGTGAAAACACTCCAGTCCATCGAGCAAGCCCATGTGGTGATCGCGATGATCGATGCCCGTGAAGGACTCGTGGACCAGGACATGCACCTGATCGGTTTTGCCCTGGATGCCGGTCGTGCCGTGGTGGTGGCGGTCAACAAGTGGGATGGCATGGATCCCGAGGACCGGCGCTGGCTGAAGGAGCACCTGAAGTGGCGGCTGGGTTTTCTGGACTACGCCCGGATGCACTTCATCTCGGCCCTGCACGGCACAGGTGTGGGGGATCTCTACGACTCCATCGATGCGGGCTACGACTCCGCCATGGCCAAGTGGTCCACCAATCATCTGACCCGCATTCTGCAGGATGCCGTTACCCAGCATCCGCCGCCCATTGTGCGGGGCCACCGCATCAAGCTGCGCTATGCCCACCAGGGTGGGTCCTGTCCGCCGCGGATCGTGGTCCACGGGACCCAGGCGGATGCCGTGCCCAGGGATTACCAGCGGTACCTGGAGAATACCTACCGTCGGGTTCTGAAGGTCGAGGCTACGCCCATCCGCTTTGAGTTCCGTGCGCCGGATAACCCCTTCGAGGGCCGCAAGAACACGCTCAACAAGCGCCAGAAGCAGAAGAAAGCGCGCCTGATGCAGCACGTCAAGAAGAACGAGAAGCAGAGCAAGCGCCGCAAGAAACGGGGCTGACGCGCTTCAGGCCAGCCCCTGATCCTCCACCTGTTTCGCCTGTATCGCCGTCAGTGCGATGGTGAAGACGATGTCCTCCACCATGGCTCCCCTTGAGAGATCGTTCACCGGCTTACGCAGGCCCTGCAGCATGGGGCCGATACTCACCACGTTGGCGCTGCGCTGTACCGCCTTGTAGGTGGTGTTGCCGGTGTTCAGGTCCGGGAATACGAAGACGGTGGCGCGGCCCGCCACTGGGCTGTCCGGGGCCTTGCTGCGGGCGACACTTTCAATAGCGGCGGCGTCGTACTGCAGTGGGCCGTCGATCAGCAGTTCCGGGCGGCGCTCGCTGGCGAGGGTGGTGGCCTGACGCACCTTCTCCACATCATCCCCGCTGCCGGAACTGCCCGTGCTGTAGCTGATCATGGCCACCCGGGGTGTGATCCCGAACGTTGTTGCGGAGTCGGCACTCTGGATGGCGATGTCCGCCAGCTCCTCAGCGTCGGGGTCCGGATTCACGGCACAGTCGCCGTAGACCCGCACCTGGTCGGGCAGGCACATGAAGAACACCGAGGAGACGATCCGCGCCGCCTGGTGGGTCTTGATCAGCTGCAGGGCAGGGCGGATGGTGTTGGCGGTTGTGTGCACCGCACCGGATACGAGCCCGTCCATCTCGTCCAGGGCCACCATCAGGGTGGCCAGCATCACGTTGTCCTCCAGCAGCGCGCGGGCCATGTCGGGCTTCATGCCCTTGTGCCGGCGCAGCTCGACCATGCTGTCCACATAGCTGTCACGGACCTCGTCCGGGTCGATGATGCGGATGCTGTCGGGCAGGGTGATGTCCCGGGAATGGGCCACTGAATGGATGTGGTCGGGCTTGCCCACCAGCACACATTCGGCAATGCCCTTTTCCTGGCAGCGCGCGGCGGCCTGCAGCGTTCTCGGTTCATCGCCCTCTGGCAGGATGATGCGCTTGCCGGCCTCGCGGGCACGACGGGTCAGAAGATAGCGGAACGCTGGTGGTGACAGACGGGGCTCACGGTCCACCGCCAACTGGTCGCGCAGCCACTCGGCATCGATGGCCTCGGCTGTTGTCTCCATGACCTTTTCAATGCGCTCGGTGTCATCCACGGGAACGGCAATACTCATGGATGCCAGACAGTGGGTGGTGTGATAGGTATCCATGGTGGAGGTCATGATCGGCAGGCCGGTTTCCAGCGCCGAACGGCAGAAAGTCAGGGTCTGGTCACTGGGCCTGAGTCCGCCCGTCAGGACCATTCCTGCCAGGGGAATGCCTGAGAGTGCCGCCAAAGCGGCCGCGACGATGATGTCTTCACGGTCACCGGGGGTGACCAGCAGCGTGCCCGGCCTGAGTGTGTTCACCATGTTGGGAATGGTGCGGGAAGCGATGCTGACGCGGCGCACCCGGCGCTGGTCCATGTCGCCACCGTGCAGGCGGGCGGCGTCTAGTTCCCGGGCTATGTCGCTGACCCGGGGTTCCACCAGTTGCGGGCGCCAGGGAATGGCACCAATGAGTCTCAGGTGGCCGTCCCGGAGTGGTGGGCATTCGCTGGCCCAGTCGGGCACCGGATCCGGTTCCGTGTCATCGGTGGCCAGCGGCAGTCTGTGACCGGTGGGCTCGCCCAGTCGGTTCAGGATGGCGCCAATCACCGGTGTCGATCCGGATTCAGAGAAGATGCGGCTGGTAAAGGTCAGGCGTTCGCCCAGTTCCCCGGGCCCACGTTCGCCCGGGGCGCTTACCAGGATCACCTGTGCGTCCAGGTTGCGGGCCATTTCCACATTCAGCCGCTGCGTGTAGCTCTCCTGGCTGTCCGGCACCAGCCCCTCAACGATCACTACGTCGCAGTCCTCGCAGGATTCGTGATAGCGGCTGACGATGTCCTCCATGAGTTCGCCGGAACGGCCCTGATTGATCCGTTCCTGAGCGTGACGCAGGGACACCGGCGTGGAGGGCTCAAGGTTGGTGCGGGCACGGATGAAATGGACGGAGGCGTCGGAATCCTCGCCCATGGCGCTCTGGGCTACCGGTTTGAAGAAGCCTACGCGCAGCCCCAGGCGGTCCAGTGACCGCACCAGGCCCAGGCATACGGAAGTGAGCCCGGAATGGAGGTCGGTCGGGGCAATGAACAGGTTCTGGGCCATCAGGCGCTCCTTTTCCCGGTGGTCAGGCGATGTGTGTCGAGGGCGATCATCTGTTCCTCGTCCGTGGGGATCACCAGTACCGGCGGCGTACCAGAAGCGTGGATGCCGGCGGCCTCAGCTGGCCCCGGGTGGCGATTGGATTCCCCATCCAGTGTCAGTCCGAAAATGCCGAGGTGTGCCAGTGTCCGTTGCCGCACCAGGGGGCTGTTTTCGCCGATGCCCCCGGTGAAGACCAGCGCGTCGAGCCGTTCCAGTGAGGCCATCATGGCACCGATGTAGCGTGCCAGCCGGAAGCAGAAAACGTTGACGGCCAGATCGGCCTGTTCATGGCCGTCTTCGGCTGCCTCTGTGAGGGTTCGCATGTCGTGGCTGACGCCGGAAAGTCCGAGCAGACCACTCTCACGGTTGAGCATGTCGTGTATGGCCTCGGCGCCGTAACCTCGACGCAGCAGGAAGTCGAACAGGCCGGGATCAACGTCGCCGCTGCGGGTTCCCATGACCAGACCCTCCAGGGGCGTCAGGCCCATGCTGGTGTCCACGCTCAGGCCATCCCGGACAGCGGTGACACTGCAGCCATTGCCCAGGTGGGCCGAGATTATGGACGTGCGCTCAGGCGGCTGCTCCAGCCAGCCCGCGGCCTGTTGCAGGATCCAGCGGTGGCTGGTGCCGTGGAAACCGTAGCGGCGCACCCCGTGATCCCGGTAGAGGGCCCTTGGCACGGCGTAATGATACGCCGCCTCCGGCAGTGACTGGTGGAAGGCGGTGTCGAACACAGCCACCTGGAGGCAGTCGGGATACAGGGCCTGCGTGGCGCGGATGCCGGCAAGGTTGGCCGGGTTGTGAAGTGGTGCGAGTGTGCTGCAGGCATCAATGGCCGCGGTGACCTGATCGTCGATCAATGCCGAATCCGTGAAGGCCTCGCCGCCATGCACCACACGGTGGCCCACAGCGTCCGGTTCCCGGGTGAGCAGGCCCTGTTCATTCAGGCGTCCCAGGCAGGCCTCCAGCGCCTCATGGTGGCCGCTGCCGGTGGCGAGGGACTCACTGGCGCTCTGTGGTGCCTTCTGGTTCAGGATTGGGTTGTCCGTTCCCAGCCGCTCCGCCAGGAAGGCGGCCAGGATGCGGTAGTCGGGCGCGGTTGCCAGTGTCAGTTTCAGAGACGAACTGCCGGCATTGATAATGAGCAGGTGCTGTTGATCCATGCCGGCATCCTAACCGTCCATGTGGTCGCTGCACCAGAGCAGGAACTCGCGCTCATTGAGCGGGTGGGTGAACAGGAAGCCCTGGGCGTAGTCGCAGCGTTCCGTACTGAGGAATTCCAGCTGGTCCTGGTATTCAACGCCTTCGGCGACCACCTTCAGCCCCAGGCTGTGGGCCATGTTGATGATGGCGCTCACCAGCGCGGTATCGTCGGAGTCACGGTTCAGGTCGCCCACGAAGGATTTGTCGATCTTGAGCGTATCGAAGGGGTAATTCTTGAGATAGCCCAGGGCAGAGTAACCGGTTCCGAAGTCATCCACCGACAGGCGCACCCCCATTTCGTCGAGGTCGCGGAGCACGCGGTCCGTTTCCAGGTTGTTGTCCAGGATCAGCCGCTCGGTGATCTCCAGTTCAAGATACTGGCCTTCCAGGCCGGTTTCCTGCAACGCGGCACTGACCGTTTCCACGAAATGCGGATCCCGGAACTGGCGGGGCGACACGTTCACCGCCATGATCACGGGGTCCCCCGTCTGCTTCTGCCAGCGGCTGACCGTCCGGCATGCCTCACGGATCACCCAGCGGCCGATGGTGATGATGAGCCCGGTTTCCTCGGCCAGCGGAATGAAACGGTCCGGGGGCACCATGCCGAGGGTGGGGTTATTCCAGCGCAACAGGGCCTCAGCGCCCATGATGCGGCTGTCCCCGAGCCGCAGTATGGGCTGGAAGCGCAGCTCGAATTCCTGCATTTCCAGTGCCCGCCGGAGCAGGCTCTCCGTCTGGAGTCGTTCCTGGGAGACTTCCTTCATCTCCGGCGCGAAGCGCTGGAAGGCGCTCTTGCCCCGGTTCTTGGCCTCGTACATCGCCGCATCCGCGTTCTGCAGCAGGTTGGTGCTGCTCTCCCCGTCACCGGGATAGATGGCGATACCAATGCTGGTACTTACAAACACTTCCTGACCGGCGATATGGAACGGTGGCACGAAGGTCTGGAGGATACGTTCAGCTACCTGTTCAGTGGCCCCGGGGGAGGCCAGGGTGGGCAGGATGATCAGGAACTCGTCGCCACCGAGACGGGCAACGGTGCTGGTGCCGCGCAGACAGGCGGCGATCCGGCGCGAGGCCTCAATGAGCATGTTGTCGCCGGCATCGTGGCCCATGGTGTCGTTGACGTGTTTGAAGTTGTCCAGGTCCAGGAACATGACGCCCACCATGGTCTGGTCACGCCGCGCCTGTGCCAGGGCCAGCTTGAGGCGGTCGAGCGCCAGCATCCGGTTGGGCAGGCCTGTGAGGATGTCGTAGTTGGCCTGGCGCAGGAGCTGCTGTTCGTAGCGTTTGCGGATGCTGATGTCCTCGCCGAGGATCAGGTAATGGGACGGGTGCTCGTCGGTATTGCGGATGGGGGTCACCACCACCTGTTCCCAGAAACGTTCGCCGTTGTCCCGCGTGCGCTGCATCTCGCCCTGCCAGACGCCTACCCGCTGGACCTGCAGACGGACGTTGTTCCACAGCTCACGGTTTTCCTCCTCACTGAGGGTATCCGCGGTGAGGAAGGCCGGATGGTGGTCGATAACCTCCTCCATACGCAGGCCGGTGAGCTGCAGGAACTTGTTGTTGGCGTATTCAATCTGCCAGGCGCGGTCGCAGATGATCACCGATGACGGGCTCTGTTCCAGGGCCAGGGAGAGCTTGCGGATTTCCGCCTCGTCCGCTTTCTGGCGCTCCAGGTCCTCGCGCATGCGTTCGCGCATGCTGTTGATGGCTTCGGTGACATGGTCAAGCTCATCCTGGCGCCGGGAGGGTCGGGAATGCCGGTCCAGTAACAGGGGTTCGTCCAGATTCTGCAGCGTGAAACGGCGAGCGTAGTTCGCCATGGTGGTGAGGTGGCGTGCCACAAAATAGTGGAAGATCCAAAGCAGGAGCAGTGACAGGAAAAAGGTGCGCAGCGACTGGGTGGCAAGGATGACACGAACGTTGCGCCTGAGGTTCGCCCAGGCCCCTTTGAGGCTGGCGGTGACGGTCACATGCCCGAGGTTTTCGCCGTCATGATCGAGCTCGAATTCGTGGGTCGCCGTGCTGTTGTTCTCCGGAAGGCTCCCTGCGCGGATGACACCGTCAGGTTCCATTTCAACCTTTGCATGGGCAATGTCCGGCAGGCTGGTAATGCCTTCCAGCTGCACCTTGATCAGTTCCTGGTCGATGGCCCAGGCACTGCTCGCAAGGCTGTTGCGATAGCCTGTTTCGATTACGCTGAGACGCTGTTCGATGCTGGCGACATCCGAGCGATAGCTGACCCAGATCTGTACCGCCGCGGCAACCAGCGTGAAAATCGAGCTGCACAGCACGATCAGCCCCAACAGTCGCAGAGAGAGGGGCGAACGGATAATGGGACTCCGGGACCAGGACAGGGGATTATGCATGGGGCGGCGGCTCGACTCCGGTTTGGTCGGGGTTGGGTTGCCGGACGTTAATACTATAGCAGTAAGGGCATGGGTCGTCGCCTGAGCCGGTGTGGCTGCGGACGGTGTGACTGAGAAGGGAGTAACAAAAAGGAGGGAAAAAATGGCGTCCCGTAGGGGACTCGAACCCCTGTTACTGCCGTGAAAGGGCAGTGTCCTAACCACTAGACGAACGGGACGTGACGCCAATGCGTTACAGGATGCGCACTTTAGGGAAGCCAGCGCGGGCTGTCAACCGTTATCTGAGTCGGATTGGGTAGCCGGGCCCCGGAGGCAGGCCTTGAAGGTTGTTCCGATCCCGCGTAGTACCGTTGCCGCATCCGTCTCCCGGTAGCGCTGGAACAGGGCCTCCGCGACCGGCCTGTGGCGGGGTGACAGCTGTTCGCGCACCTCCTCCAGCGCTCCACCGGCGAAGGCGGCCAGGGCGATTTCATAACGGATCTTGTTCTCACCGGCACAGCGGTAGAACAGGTCTTCCCGTGTTCCGGGCTCGGGCGCCCCGCGTGCCTCATGCACCTGGCGGGCGCAGCGGGCAAAGCGGGCATGGATGTTGGAGTAGGTGCCGGCCGGGCCGCCCTCATCCAGGGCCCTGTGCAGCCGATCTATACGCCGGGCACCGGCATCGCTCAGCCCGGGCAGGGTATCCCTCAGAATGGAAGGGGACAGGCCCTGCTCCATGAGCTGCACGGAGGTGATGTACTGGCTTGCGATCAGGCCGCAGGCCTGATAGCTGGCTCCGTCGAAGGCCGTTCCGCTGTTTGCGCGCTCCGCGGTGGCCGGCAGGGCGAGGGCGACCAGCAGCCCCACCAGTATGAGCCGGCCCGCACGGGTCATCCCACGGCCTCGGTCAGCGCCTGTTCCACACTGGGATACTGGAACACGAACCCGGATTCCAGCAGCCGCGCCGGCCGTGCTTTCTGGCCAGTAAGCAACAGGCGCGCCATCTCCCCGAGTGCCAGCCTGAGCGCCACCGGTGGTACCGGAAGGCAGGCGGGGCGATTCAGGACCTGTGCCAGCGCCCGGGTGAACTCGGCATTGGTTACGGGTTCCGGCGCGGTCAGGTTGAAGGCGCCACTGAGCTCGGGCGAATCAAGCAGGTGGATCAGCCCCTAGA